>JBCCCZ010000012.1:0-34227 GCA_039033255.1 Pseudomonadota bacterium | reverse complement strand
GTTTTTGTCTGCTTTGCACCGACCTGCCTACCCGGTTCCCCACAAAGCGATACGTGATCTAGATCACAGACGTTGTATTACATAGCTGTCATAATGTACCAAGACATGGTTTCCATTTCCTTTCTCGTTACGCAAGAATTGGCGAAAAACCGCGCAAAAAGGCGTTTCGAGGCCATCTGGGCGCCGTTTTTGTGGTGTGTGGCGCGGTCATCACAGACGGAGGAGAAGTTTTCGCGCTGTACGGAATGACGAAAAGGTGACTGGACAGGTCGTGTAGGTTGGCCTTGAATACTTGGAAAACGAACAGATTCACGCAACACATTCGAATGGGGAACTGAATACATGTTGGCACTGTCAAAAAGCTTGAAAACCACGCTGAAGGGGACCGGTCTGGCCATGGCCGTCAGCGCGTTTGCCATGCTTGCGGGTAATCCTGCGCTGGCACAGGTTACGGCGTTCAAACAGGCAGTTGCCGAAGAGGCAGCAGATGATCGCGACATCGCGGCCTTCTATCGGTCTGTGAAATTCGAAAGCGTCTGGACGGGGACGTCACAGGCCGACGAGGCGCGGCGCTCCGCGCTTTTCACCGCGATGACCACGGTGGGCATGCATGGTTTGCCCGAGGCGCGCCACGACACTGACCGCCTGATGCGCGCGCTGGAAAACATTCGCACCCCGCAGGATCGCGCCCGGGCCGAACTGGCCATGACCAAGGCGTTCATTCAACTGGCCCGCGACATGCAGTCCGGCGCGCTGGAACCCAGCCAGGTCAATGATGAAATCAAACGCAACGGCGTTTATTCCAGTGCTACGGTGTACCTGACCGGCATCATGGAAAGCGACAAACCGCGCGCCTTCTTCCGGTCCATCGTACCGCAGACGGGGGAATATGCCCGCCTGATGAAAGAAAAGCTGCGGCTTGAAAAACTGATCCAGGCGGGCGGCTGGGGCGCCGCGGTGCCTGCGGGCGCGCTGTCACCAGGGCAGTCCGGCGGAGCGGTTGTGGCCTTGCGTGACCGGTTGGTCGCCATGGGGTACTTGGAGCGGTCCTCCACCATGACCTATGACCGCAACATTCAATCCGCTGTTCAGGTGTTTCAGGCTGCCCATGGCCTCGATCCTGATGGCACGGCAGATCAGGCCACGATGCGTGAGATAAATCAGGGTCCTGAGGCGCGTCTGCGCGCTGTGATGGTCGCGATGGAGCGCGAGCGGTGGCTCAACAAAGATCGCGGTGAGCGTCATATCCTCGTGAACCTCACGGATTTCAGCGCGCGGATCATCGACAATGATGACATCACGTTCGAGACGCGCTCTGTGATTGGGGCCAACACGTCCGATCGTCGTTCCCCGGAATTTTCCGATGAAATGGACCACATGGTGATCAACCCCACCTGGAATGTGCCGCGGTCGATCACCGTTGGCACCTACCTGCCGCAGATGCAGGCCAATCGCGGGGCGGCGGGCCATCTGAAGCTCTATGACTGGCAGGGACGTGAGGTGCCGCGCTCGCAGGTGAATTTCAACGCCTATAACGGCAACACCTTTCCGTTTGACCTCAAGCAGCCGCCCTCGCAGGGCAATGCGCTGGGTCTGGTGAAGTACATGTTCCCCAACAAGTACAACATCTACCTGCATGACACGCCGTCAAAGCACCTTTTCGCCCATGAGCGTCGGGCCTACAGCCATGGCTGCATCCGCCTCGCGGATCCGTTTGAGTTTGGCTACGCGCTGCTGGCAAAGCAAGAAGCGGCGCCGGTGGATTTCTTCCATTCGGTTCTGGACACTGGACAGGAAACACGGGTTGAGCTGGAGCAACCGGTGCCTGTGCACATCATTTACCGCACGGCCTTCACCGACAGTAAGGGCCGCGCGCAGTACCGCTCTGACGTGTATGGGCGCGACGCGCAGATTTGGAATGCGCTGGTGCGGGCCGGGGTGACATCGCCTGCACTGGGCACCACGGGTCTGGAAGTCGCCGCGATTTCCGGCGATCCGGTGCAGATCAATGTGACGCGAACCCGTGCAGTGGCCACCCAGCCATTGGCGGAAACCACAGCCAGCTACCAACCGCGCCGTACGGTGACCACGCGGACCCGGTCCACAGCATCTACGGCCAATCGCAGCAGCTTCAATGCCGTGTCCAGCCGCGACAACGGGCGCTGATCCGGACATAGTGTGAACCAAAGCGCCGCTCGCTGACCCGGGCGGCGCTTTTTCATTGAGCGCGCGAAGTCTTTGACAGATTGCGGCTGCATTCTTTTGAAGAATGCGTGGCGCGGGGCTTTTACCGCCGGGCCATCCCGTCTAAACCGGCGCGACACGTCGATGCCATGATCAGGGACAGCTATGGCCTATACGATCCAAGAAATTGCCACCCAAATGGCGATGACCGCCGTGGGCGATGCCTCCATCACTGTTGAGGCGCTGGCAGAACCCCAGGATGCCACGCGCGATCACCTCGCCATGGCGATGAAGCCCGAATATGCCGACGCGTTGGGCCAGGGATCGGCGCGGGCGGCGGTTCTGTGGGACGGTGCAGATTGGCAGGCCCTGGGGCTGGAGGCCGCGATCCTTGCGCCGCGTCCGCGCTTTGCCATGTCGGGGCTGACAAGGTTGATGGATCCGGGCCAGGGCTGGGGCCGAGGCGTCCATGCCCAGGCGATCGTGTCGCCAAAGGCCGAACTGGGTGCCGATGTCTCCGTGGGGCCGTTGTCTATCATAGAGGCTGGCGCGAAGATCGGCGCTGGCACGGTCATTGGGCCGCAATGCTATGTGGGTGCGGATGTGGTGATCGGGGCGGAGGGTTATCTGCGCGAAGGTGTGAAGATCGGCGCGCGGGTCAAAATCGGGGATCGGTTCATGGCCCAGCCCGGTGTCGCCATTGGGGGCGACGGGTTTTCCTATGTGACGCCGGAGACATCCACCGTCGAGGAGGCGCGCAGCACGCTGGGTGATCAGGGGGAAGCGGAGGCGCAGTCCTGGACGCGGATTCACTCGCTGGGGTCTGTCACAATCGGTGACGATGTGGAAGTGGGCGCCAATGCCACCATTGATCGCGGCACCATTCGTGACACCCGCGTGGGCGACCGCACCAAGATCGATAATCTGGTCATGGTTGCGCATAACGTGGAGGTGGGCGATGACACGCTGCTTTGCGGGCTTGTGGGCATCGCGGGCTCCACCAGGATCGGCAACAACGTCGTTTTGGCGGGCAAGGTGGGGGTGACGGACAACATCTTCATCGGCGACAACGTGATTGCAGGCGGCGGCACGATTATTCTGGCCAATGTGCCGAAAGGCCGCGTTGTTCTGGGCTATCCGGCGATGAAAATGGACACGACGATGGAAGTGTTCAAAGGCGTACGGCGCCTCAAGCGGCTGTTCGATGACGTCGCATCCCTTAAGAAAACGGTTTCCAATGGACAAAAGAGCGACTAAATCGCTGGCGGGACGAAACGGGACGCATCGAATGGACGTCAAGACACGAGTGATTCATATCATCGCTGAGCAAGCGGTGCTTGAACCGTCTGACGTGACGATGGACAACACGTTGGATGATCTGGGCATCGACAGCCTGGGATTGGTGGAAAGCATTTTTGCCATTGAAGAGGCGTTCGACATATCCATCCCGTTCAATGCCAATGAACCCGAAGCGAGCGAGTTCGACATTTCAAACGTGGCCAGCATCATCACCGGCATTGAGACCCTGATCGCGGAGCAGTCGTGAAACGCGTTGTCATTACGGGCGCGGGCACGATCAATGCGCTTGGATTTGACGTCGCCCAGACCCTTGAAGCGATGCGCGAGGGCCGCTGTGGCATCGGGCCTTTGGAATTCCGCGATGTTGAACGTCTGGCCATCCGCATTGGCGGGCAGGTCAAGGGCTATGAACCCGACGAGGTGTTCAATCGCCAGCAACTGTCGCTTTATGATCGCTTCACCCAGTTTACCCTGATTGCCGCGCGCGAGGCGATTGGTCAGTCAGGACTGGAATTTTCCGGCGAGTTGGCGGCGCGGGCGGGCGTGGTGCTGGGCAATTCGGGCGGCGGGATGACCACGCTCGATGACAATTACCGCACGGTCTATGAGGACGGTAAAAACCGGGTCCATCCTTTCGTGGTGCCCAAACTGATGAACAATGCCGCCGCAGGGCATGTGTCGATGGAGTTCAATCTCAAAGGGCCGAGCTTCACCGTCTCTACGGCCTGCGCGTCGTCGAACCATGCCATGGCGCAGGCCTTTCAACTGGTCCGGTCTGGCGCGAGCCCTGTCATGATCACGGGCGGGTCTGAATCCATGCTGTGCTTTGGCGGTGTGAAAGCCTGGGAAGGTTTGCGCGTCATGTCCAAGGACGCCTGCCGCCCGTTTTCGGCCAATCGCAACGGGATGGTGCAAGGTGAAGGCGCGGGCGTTTTTGTCTTTGAAGAGATGGAACACGCCCAAAAACGCGGGGCTGCGATCCTCGCGGAAGTGGCGGGCTTTGCCATGTCATCGGATGCAGGCGACATCGTGATGCCGTCAAAACAGGGCGCGGCCCGGGCCATTCAGGGCGCGCTGCGCGATGCAAAGATCAATGCAGATGAGGTGGGGTACATCAACGCCCATGGCACTGGAACGGCGGCCAATGACAAGACCGAAAGTGCGGCGGTGGCGGATGTGTTTGGGGCCCATGCGGACAATTTGATGATGTCCTCGACCAAAAGCATGCACGGTCATCTGATCGGGGCCACTGGCGCTGTGGAACTGCTGGCCTGCATCATGGCCCTGCGCGACGGCGTGGTTGCGCCCACCATCGGCTATGAAGAGCCTGATCCCGAATGCGCGCTGGATGTTGTGCCCAATGTGGCGCGCGAGGCCAAGGTGGATGTGGCGCTGTCCAATGCGTTTGCCTTTGGCGGGCTGAACGCGGTTCTGGCGTTGCGGCGGGTTTGAAAGGGGTATCTGGGGCAAAAGAAAACGCCGCGTTCGGATGACGCGACGTTTCACAGGGTAGTTGCCAGGCTTTTACTGTTCGCTGACGGTCACGTTGTCAAAGGCGGCCGTGAACCCTTTCAAAGACGCCTCGATCAGTACCGTCTCATCGGGTGCCTGCGCAGGCGCGATGACGATGAAAACCGTCTCACCCCCTTTGAAGGCGTCAATGTCTGCCTGTGTGAAGCCGATCCGGGCAAAGCAGCCGATGATCGAACAGAAGGAATAGTTGTAGGCCTTCGCCGCGCCGGTATCGACATACATCTGCAAGCCCGCTGGCAGCAGGGTGCCCAGCGGCACGACAACGGTGGCCCCGGCCACGACCGCGTTGTCCCCGGGCAGTTTGAAAATGGAGAATTCCGCCACCGGATTGCCGGCCTCTTCGCGCAGCAACTGGTACATCTGGCAGGGGTCTTCCTCGGCATCAGAGCGGAAGCATTGCAATTGCCAATCGTCATACACCTCTTTGACATAGGAGGGGTCTTCCTGCACGGACTGGCCCAGATCAAGCCCGGTGTTTGGGTCGATTGTGCTTGTCGCACCATCGTCTTCGGTGGCTTCCTGCGCGAGGGCCGCGCCGCCAATCGCAAGCCCTGTAATCAGCGACAGGGTCGAGAGCATTCTGATCATGACATCCCCATTTCGTCTGTAGTCTGTTTGTTGCCCGCATCGCCAAGGTTCGGGCCAGTTTTCGAGGAGCGATCTAGCATGGGCTGGAACGGTTGTCAGCGGGAAAGTCTGCGGCCCTCGCAGGTCGGCGATGGGCCGGTGTCGTGGCGTTATGCGACCCTGAGGCTGCGCCTGCCTGAAAGGATAAACTTTGCCCGATAGCCCCTCGATAAAAAAGGAAAAGAGGCCGTGCAGCCTCTTCCCCGTCTTCTCCCTGCCGGACTGGCCGACTTAGTAATTGCGCTGACGCTATGTCAGGAAGGCCAAACCGTCAACAGGTAAGCTAAAAAAAATCCGTTATGATGGTTAAGTCAATGAAAAAGAACATAATTTTATCTCTTTTGGGCGCGATGTACCAGCCTGAAAACACGGTCAGGTTGTCCTAAAAAAGGGCCGCACCCGTGGGCGCGGCCAGTCTGACAGGGAGGAATTCACCCCGCAACCAAGAGGACTTGAGGCGCGAGGCGATTTCCACTGTGGTGCATAATGGTTAATTTTGTATGTTCAGGTCGAAATCACCGTCGGAAGGGGCGAAAAGTGGATCAGGACAGTGTGTTTATCGGCGGTGGTGGCGAAGGCTATGGGGAGGCACAAGGGCTGACCTTGAAATACGCCAACCGCCATGGCCTGATCGCGGGGGCGACCGGCACGGGCAAGACGGTCACGCTGCAGATTTTGGCAGAGGGATTTTCCAGCGCGGGCGTGCCGGTGTTTCTGTCGGATGTGAAGGGTGACTTGTCCGGGCTCGCCGCCTCCGGCAGTGCCGATTTCAAATTGCATGACGCCTTCACCAGCCGGGCCGAAAAGATCGGCTTTGCCGACTATACCTACGAGGCGTTCCCGGTGACGTTCTGGGATCTTTTCGGCACGGATGGCCATCCGGTGCGCACCACGGTGGCGGAGATGGGGCCGCTTTTGCTCTCCCGCCTGCTGCAACTGACCGAGGCGCAGGAGGGGGTGATGAACATCGCCTTCCGTGTTTCGGACGAAGAGGGCCTGCCGCTGCTCGACCTCAAGGATCTGCAATCGCTGCTGGTTTGGGTGGGTGAGAACCGCGATGCGCTGTCAATGCGCTACGGCAATATCTCTCCGCAATCGGTGGGCGCCATTCAGCGCCAGCTTCTGGTGATTGAGAACCAGGGCGGGACAGGTTTCTTTGGTGAACCCGCGCTTGATCTGGAAGACCTGATGCATGTGGGCGCGGATGGGCGCGGGCAGATCAATGTTCTCGCCGCCGACAAGTTGATGTCCGCGCCCCGGCTTTATGCGACCTTCCTGCTGTGGCTCTTGAGCGAGCTTTTCGAGACGTTGCCCGAAGTGGGAGACCCCGACAAACCCAAGCTGGTCTTCTTTTTTGACGAGGCGCATCTGCTCTTTGAAGACGCGCCAAAGGCGTTGGTGGACAAAGTGGAACAGGTCGCCCGCCTCATCCGGTCCAAAGGTGTGGGCGTCTATTTTGTGACGCAAAACCCCGATGACATCCCCGAAGATATTCTGGGCCAGTTGGGCAACCGCGTCCAACACGCGCTCCGCGCTTTCACCGCGCGCGATCAAAAAGCACTGCTGCGCGCGTCCGAGACCTATCGCCCCAATCCGCGCTTTGAAACGGCGGAGGCCATTCGCGATGTGGGCGTGGGGGAGGCGGTCACCTCAATGCTTGCGGAAAAAGGCGTGCCGGGGGTCGTGGAGCGCACGCTCATTCGGCCGCCATCGTCGCAATTGGGGCCTGTGTCAGATGCCGGACGCAAGGCCACGCTGCAAGCCTCGCCGGTGGCGGGAAAATACGAGTCTGCGGTGGATAAAAAATCCGCCTACGAGATGCTTCAGGCCCGCGCGGCGGCGGCCGCCAAGGAAGCGGAAGTCGTGGAAGAACAGTCCGAGGACCTATCCCCCGCCGAACGCGAATTTAACGCCGGCCGCCGTTTCTCCGGCAGCCGGGTCAGCCGATCCTCTTCACGCGGATCGCGCAGCTTGAGCCACCAGATCGGCTCGGCTGTCGGCTCGGCGGTGATCAAGGAACTCAAGGGCACCACGGGGCGGCGCATCGTGCGCGGGATCCTTGGTGGTCTCTTCAAGGGACGCTAGGAAAATGAGTATTGGTTGACCAGAAAGACGCCTGACCACGCGCTTCTTTTTGGCCAGGAAATACTCCCGCCGGAGGCATCAATCCGGGGCGCTAGAGTTGGATCTGTTGCAGATCGGCGAGCAGCGCCTCATAGAAGCTTTCGGCGCGGCGCAGGCGGCCCCGCGACAGGGTGTTGGTTTCCAGCTTCAGCATGGCTTCGATCCCGATCATAAAGGGCAGCCAGACCTCGCGTTCCGGCGCGTCGAGGTCAAACACGTCCGCGAAAAGATCAAACGTGCCTGCATCCACGCCGAACCGCGCGGCCCCTGTCGGATGCATGCCGCGCCGGCCCATATGGGTTAGAAACCGTGCCATATCCTTGTAAATCGGCAGTTTTGCCGAACCGCCTGTGTCGATCCCCGTCACCACGCCGTCGCACACCAGCAGATTGTTGGGGTGAAAATCTCCGTGACTGATGGTGACGCGCCATGTCTGGCCGTCCATCGCGGGCACCAGTTTGTGCAGGATCATGTTGAGGTCGATGAGCAGGGGCCGCAGTCGCGCGCTGCCCTGTTTTCGAAGCCGTTTCTCCGCCTTGGCGAGCCAGGAGGCCGCGCGCATCGGCCCGTGGCGTTCCATCGGGCGCGTATATCGTCTGAGCCAGTGGACGGCGGGCGGCATCATCTCGGCCCGGTCCATGGGGTCGGTCTGCCAGAGTTTTTCCAGCATCGGCTGGCCCTTATCGCGCCGTACCACCAGAAGGCCCAGCTCCGGCAGGTGGAAAAGCGGTTCATTCACGCGGTAGGGGGGATCGGTCATGTAAGGCCGCACGCGCTGCAATTCGGCCCAGTCGCGGCGCACGTAGGCGCGGGGTTCTTCGACGTAAAACCGCGCGATGGCGGGGATGTCTTTGTATGTACCGGTGAAAATCGCGCGTTTGCCCTCGATGAAGCGCAGCACTTCGTCGAGGTCGAGATCGGCGAGGTCCGGTGCCCTGGCCGACGCGTTCTGAACGCGGGCCATTAACGCGGCGATGGCTTCCAGATCGGGGACAAGATCGGCGTTCGGGTTCATGTCTGCACCCTGTCAGCGGGATGGGGGCTGCGTCAACTGCAACGGGGGCCGCGATGAATTGAACCTGGCGCGAACCAACGCTACTGTGGCGCGCAGACCCTAATGATTGAGGCCCCAACATGTCCGATAAACCCGTTGCAGAGATGTCCTTTGAAGAGGCGTTGCAGGAGCTTGAGCAGGTGGTGGGCCAGTTGGAGCGTGGGGATGTGGCGCTGGAGGCCTCTATCGCGCTTTATGAGCGCGGAGCGGAGTTGAAAAAACGCTGCGAAACCAAGCTGAAAGAAGCCGAAGAGAAGGTAGCGGCGCTGACGCTGGATGGGGACGGTGTGCCCACAGGGACGACGCCGGTCGAAGGGCTCTAGGGTTTGGACTGGGACACTGTGCGCGCCCACGTCGAGGCGCATTTTGAACGCGTTTTGGCGGGGTTTGGTGACACAAATGTCGTGCAGGGCATGCGCTATGCTGTATCGGGTGGCAAGCGGGTACGCGCGATGCTGGTGGCGGAAGGTGCCCGGCTGCACGGTGTGGATCTGACCCGTGCGATATGGCCTGCCTGCGGGATTGAGGCGCTGCATGCCTATTCCCTGGTCCATGACGATTTGCCCTGCATGGACGACGATGATCTCCGGCGCGGGCAGCCCACGGTGCATCGCAAGTGGGATGAGGGCACCGCCGTTTTAGTGGGAGACGCGTTGCAGGCGCTGGCCTTTGAAATGGCCGCCCATCCAGATGGAGCTGACAGTGCAGATGCCCGTGCCGAGCTTGCCTTGACGCTGGCGCAGGCGGCTGGCGGGCAGGGGATGGTGCTCGGGCAGGCCCTTGATATCGCAGCGGAAACAGCGGATGTGCCGTTGACGTTGGATGAGATCATCACGTTGCAGGATGGCAAGACGGGCGCGTTGATCGTGTGGGCGTCGACAGCGGGGCCGCGGATGGCGCGGGCGGATACCGGGCCGCTCACGGCCTATGCAAAGGCGCTTGGGCTCGCGTTTCAGGTGCAGGATGACATTCTGGATGTGACCGGGGATGCGGCGGCCACGGGCAAGGCTGTGGGCAAGGATGCGGCGGCGGGTAAGGCGACATTCGTGTCTTTGCTCGGGCTCGATGCGGCCAGGGCGCGGGCGGGGCAGCTTGCGGATGAGGCCCGCGAGGCTCTATCACCCTACGGAGAAGATGCGGCGGGCCTGCGCGATCTGGCGCAATTTGTGGTGTCGCGGACGGTGTGACATCGGATAGATGCCAGACAGAGTGGCTTCGTCTGGCCCCGGTCTGGCGATGCTGAGTGTTGGCAAGGGCGCTTTATTGTGACGTACCGCTGTATAGTAGAACGACGCGCTGCAGTCGCGATTTCGCCAGGCCCTTGGGGGGGCCAGGCGAAGGCACGGCGGCGCAAGCGCCTTGATTCCGCGCCGGGGGGATGGGTGTGACGGATCGACCTTCGACGCCTTTGTTGGATCAGGTGAATGGACCGGATGATCTGGATGGCCTCAGCGATGCCGAACTGCGCCAGCTCGCAGATGAACTCCGCGCGGAAACCATTTGGGTCGTCTCTCAAACTGGCGGCCATCTGGGCGCGGGGCTGGGTGTGGTCGAACTGACCGTCGCGCTGCATCACGTTTTTGATGCGCCCAAAGACAAGATCATCTGGGATGTGAGCCATCAGTGCTATCCCCACAAGATCCTCACCGGACGGCGAGAGGGCATGTTGGGCCTGCGGCAGGCGGGTGGCCTGAGCGGGTTCACCAAACGGGCGGAATCCCCCTTTGATCCGTTTGGAGCGGGGCATTCCTCGACCTCGATCAGTGCTGCGCTCGGATTTTCCGTGGCCCGAGATCTGGGGGGAGAGTGCGACGAGGGGCTGGGCGACGCCATTGCCGTCATCGGTGATGGCGCGATGAGTGCGGGACAGGCCTTTGAAGCGATGAACAACGTGGGGCATTTGGGCAAGCGCCTGATCGTAATCCTCAATGACAACGAGATGTCGATTGCCCCGCCCGTAGGCGCCATGTCGGGCTATCTGTCGCGTCTCTCGGAGAAGCAAACGAAAGAAGATCTGGATGCCGCCGCGAAGGCCGCGGCTGATCTTTTGCCGGATGAAACGCGGCCCGAGGATACAACCGGTTCCACGTCAAGTTTCGGTGGTAAGATATTCGAAGAGCTAGGATTTTCCTATATCGGCCCCATTGATGGGCACAATATGGATCACCTGTTGCCCGTGTTGCGGACTGTGCGGGATCGTGCCTCGGGGCCCACGCTGATTCATGTGATCACGAAAAAGGGCAAAGGCTACGCCCCGGCGGAGCAATCCCGCGACGCAGGGCATTCCCGCGCGAAATTCAACGTGGCGACTGGGGAGCAGGCCAAAACGCGGTCGAATGCACCCAATTACACCAAGGTTTTCGCGACCGCGCTGACAGAAGCGGCGCGCGTGGATGACAAGATCTGCGCCATCACGGCGGCGATGCCCGATGGCACTGGGCTTGATCTTTTTGCCCAGGCCCACCCGGATCGCGTGTTTGACGTAGGGATCGCCGAACAGCACGCGGTGACCTTCGCGGCGGGTCTTGCTGCGGGCGGGATGAAGCCTTTCTGCGCGCTTTATTCGACGTTTCTGCAGCGGGGTTATGACCAACTGATTCACGATGTGGCCATTCAGAACCTGCCTGTGCGCTTCCCGATTGATCGTGCCGGGCTGGTGGGGGCGGACGGGCCGACCCATGCGGGTGCTTTCGACGTGGCTTATCTGGCCTGTCTGCCGAATATGGTGGTCATGGCCGCCGCGGATGAGGCCGAGCTGACACATATGGTTGCGACTGCCGTGGCCCATGATTCTGGACCCATCGCGTTTCGCTATCCGCGTGGCGAAGGGCAGGGGGTGGAGGTACCCGACCCTCAGGTGCTGGAGATCGGCAAGGGCCGGATCGTGCGGGCGGGTGCGCGCGTGGCGATCCTCTCTTTCGGGACACGGTTGGGGGAGGTGATGCGTGCCGCTGAGGTACTGAGCGGCGACGGGATCATCCCCACGATTGCGGATGCGCGGTTTGCAAAGCCCCTCGACCGGGATCTGATCCTCGATCTGGTCGCACAGCACGAGGCGCTGATCACCATCGAAGAAGGCTCCATCGGTGGTTTTGGCAGCCATGTGTCACAGCTTTTATCCGAAGAAGGCGTGTTTGATCACGGCTTCAAATTCCGCGCCATGGTACTGCCTGATCGATATCTCGATCATGGCAAACCACTGGACATGTACGAAGATGCGGGCCTGTCGGAGGCGCATATAGCCGCGAAGGTGAGGGGCCTTCTGGGCGGTTGAGGCCGTCAGGTTTTGCGGTTTTCCTGCGCCTTGATCTTCTCAGCTCGCATAAGGCGCGTCAGGCGCAGCACTTCCGACAGGGTCAACACCGCAAGCGCCGTCAGGAAAGCAAGGGTCACCGAAGATAGCCCCGCGCTGGTGTGAAATCCGGAATAGACCGCCGTGATCCCGGCCAAACCCAAAGCTACCCATGTCGCGCCAAGGCCCCAAAGCGCCAATTTGTAATGTGTCAAAGCTCGCCCTCACTGCAGCAAGTGTTGTGGCGCGTGTTGAACCGATCTAGCCCGCTTTGTGGAAAATAAACCCCAAGAGGTTAAGAAGAACTTGAGCGGCGAGGATCGACGTGCTGCCGGTGGGGTCATAGTCAGGGGCGACCTCCACCAGATCGATGCCCACCACCTCATGATTGCGTGCCACCTGCTGCAGGATTTCGAGCACATCGTAATAGAGAAACCCACCATGGCTTGGCGTGCCGGTGCCTGGAGCGATGGAGGGGCAGAAGGCATCAATGTCGATCGTGATGTAGACCCGCGCGCCTTTGGGCAGGCGGGCGGCGGTCGCCTCGGGGCCCAGTTTGCGCACTTGCCGGACGGACAGAATATCCGACCCCCGCGCGCGGGCGTCGGCGTAGCCTTCCTTGGCGGTGGAGCTGACATTGCGGATACCCAGTTGCGTCAGGCCGGTGACGTAGGGCTTTTCGGTGGCCCGCCGCATCGGGTTGCCATGGCCAAACCGCACCCCGTGGCGTTCATCGACGAAATCGAGATGGGCGTCGATTTGCAGCACGTGAATCTCGCCTTGGCCCTCAAAAGCGTTGATGCAGGGAATGTTGATTGAATGGTCCCCGCCAATGGTGACAGGAAGGGCGCCGGCTTTGAGAATTGCGCGCACGCCCCCCTCAATGTTGGCGTGGCTTTTCATCGTGTCCGTGTGGACGATATCGGCGTCCCCAATATCCACGATCCGCACGTCGCCAGGCAGATAAGTCGCGTCATCCTCATGGTCATAGGCACCCGCATGGCCGAAACTAAAGAGCGTTGAGGCCTCCCGCACCCCGCGCGGCCCGAACCGCGCGCCGGATCGCCACTGGGTGCCAAAATCAAAGGGCGCGCCGAGGATGGCCACATCGGCGTCGATGGCCTCCCAATCCGACACGTAAGGCCGCTTGCCAAAGGTGGAGATGCCCACGAACGGTAGGTCCAGCCTGCCGCCCTCATATCCATGTCCGCCCATCCCGCGCTCCTTCATATTGACCTCGGAATGATTACCCAAATTTTTTGTGTAGCCCAAGGTCAGGATGGAGCCCATAGTACCTTATGCTGCATGATCACTGTATGTCTGCTTATGAGAAATTCTCATGGGAGATTTACTTTTAAAGCCGACGTCATGCACCACGCCTTAAGAAGGCCGCTACTTCTTTTTGAGTTGTTTCGATGTGTTTTCGCAGGGTTGCTACAGCCGTGACGACATCGCCTGCTTCGGATGCGTCCAGGATTTCGATGTGTTCTCGCATGGGCCGCTCGAGCCCACTCACGTTGGAGACCATCAATTGCAGATACTGACCAAGCTTGGCTTGCAAGTCTCGGATCATGGACACGAGTTGGTCATTGGCGCAAGGTTCGTACAGCATGTTATGAAAACGCAAGTTTGATGCGCTCCACTCAGCGACTTCCTTGCTCTGCACATAATCATCGAGCAGTGCGCGCATATCTCTAAAATCGCTTTCGATCATGTTGGGTATTGCCAACTCCAGAGCTCGACATTCCAACGCGATGCGAATGTCCATAAGTTGAAGAATCTCAACTTCGGAATAGCCCCGAACCGCTGCACCTTTGTTGCGCTCAAAAACCACCAGCCGATCAACCTCAAGGCGCCTGAGCGCTTCACGCACGGGAATCTTGCTCACACCAAAGCGTTTCGCGAGCTCATCTTGTCGCAGTGGTGTTCCGGGCTCAATCTTACCTGTTAGGATGTCCCCTTTGAGATCGTTGTAGATTGGATCAGCTGCAACAGAATTCATCGTCTTTCCTATATACGAGGCCGGATTTGGATGGTGAGGGACCCCATCTGCCCTCCTTGGGCAAGCATGTTGCTTCATGCCAATAAATCCCAAAACGCCATGTTTTGCATTATTAGAATTCAATTCCGTTGCATCGTAAGCAAAAGTGTTTCTCGTCCCTAGCGGAGTTGGGGCTGGCTGGTCCTTTACGGAATGCATGGATACAAGGGGGACTTCTGCCTTAAGGTCACTGACCTCAATCGGCCGAGAAAAACAGCGGCAATAAGCCCAAGGCCGACGCTGGCGGCAATCGGTGCGAATTTTTAGCGTCGACCGGTTGCACCGAGGGAAACTCTGCGTTCATGAAGTGCCAGGCAAAGCCCACTGCATAAAACGATAGCTGGACTACGGTCATCGCCTCTGCTTGAGGGGTCCAGCGCAGACCGACTATGTAACAGGTCGCCATGAGCACGAACCAGAGAGAACGGATCACTTGGACTCCATCGACCTCTGCCATAATTGAACGCCAACCATATAAAATAACCACGATAGGCAGCAGCACACACCCGTGGGCCGCATTTCGCTAGAAGGCGATCTGTTCGACAGAGTGGCTGGCAACCAGTTGCTTGGATAGCGCATCAGACGCGGGCAAAAGCACCATTGCCATCAGCCTCGCTGCAGGGCCGGTAAGACTTGGTTTTGGCGGCTCCTCAATGCAACCGTTCTTTGCCTCACGCCAGTTCGATGGAACGATATTGGGCGGCCAGTAGTGCTGCCCGCGCCAGATCGGACAGCCTGTTGTGCTTCGACATAGCTTCGAGGCCGGCAGCGGTCGTGCCGTCGGGGCTGGTCACGGTCTTGCGCAGATGCTCTGGATCAGCGGTTTGCTCCAGAAGACGGCCAGCGGCAACAACAGTTCCGACGCCCAAGCTTGTGGCTGTCTCTTCAGGCAGGCCGAGATCTTTGGCCGCCTCGATCATCGCCTCACACAATGCAAAATAGTAGGCTGGTCCACTCCCGGAAAGAGCAGTGACTGCATGAAGGTCATTTTCGCTGTCCAACCAGGAGAAGACCCCAATGGAAGAAAAAAGCGCGTCCACCAATATTTTTTGGTCTTTGGTCACATCCTCCGATGCATAGCCTGCGCTGACGGCATGGCCAACCATAGCACCGATGTTGGGCATAATGCGGACCGCAGCGAGGTTACCGTCGATGACTTCTCGGACCGTGCGCGTGGAAACGCCCGCGGCCACGGATACAAGAACAGTGGCTTTTTGGATAAATGCCTCTATGGCCTTCACGGACTCCGGTACCATTTGGGGCTTCGTCGCGAGGATAATTGCATCCGCACGGGTATTCTGCGGGAGATCGGACGCGCGGCTGAAGTGTTGGTATTTGTGCCCTGAAAAAAAGTCATCCGAAACGTCTTCGAAAGATGGCTTTGAGTGAGGGTCAAGAGCAAAAAACTGAGTTGGCGTCTTAAGACCTTTCAGCCAACCGCTCAGCATGGCGCTTCCCATGCGCCCTGCGCCGACTAATATGACGCTTTTCATCACAGGACCCCTTTATTGGCCGCTTGCAGTGCGGTCATCAGGTCCGCATCCTTGTAACGTTCTATGGAAAACGCTGACGCGTAGTCAGGCAGCAACGCGTCTGCCATGGTTGCCGCGCAAAGCTCACCTGCTGCGCAAGCCGCCATGGTTCCAAAGCCTGACATGGCACAATTCATATAGGCACCGTCTGGCCCCATTTCGCCGATGAGTGGCCAGTTCTCTTTTGTCATAGTGTACCAGCCACCATAATGATGCATCGAGCGGGGCAGTTTTCCGTAGTAGGCTTTAAGAGCTGGGCGGAGACGTGCTGCGCCCCTGAGAACGATGTCTGGAAAATTTTCGTTCAGCGGCGGTTCCCACGTGGCCGGGGCAGAGGTCTCGTTGAAAGCCCAACCCAACTTGATCCACGCCCCATTGTCGCCACCGTCCGGACGACAATGGATGGCACCAGGCATTGTTTGTGCAAGCCACGCAAATTCGGGATCTTCGAGCAACATCTCTCGCTCCTCATCAGACCAATCGATGTGTTGATTATCGAGATCAATCGAGAAGGGTGACTTTCGCGGTATCGCGCCCTGGCGGTCTTCAAACGCGATCTTCTGCTGAAAAGTATGATAAACAGGAAGATCAACGCCGAGCATTTTCGCGATCTTGTCGGCGAAAGGTCCGGCAGCGTTCACGACTTGGTCAAACTGCAGTGTCATCAGGCCGTTGGCACCACGCAGTTCAATCCTGAAACCGTTCTCGGAACGAATGTCTTTGACCTCTCCAATCGCGCGCTTAAGGCCGTGGTCTTTGAGGTAATCGAGCATATACATGCCCAATTGCTGCCCGCTGATATCGCCACCACGGCGAATGTGGATGATGGATTTAACTTCCGGGTCGTAGTTTGGGAAATATTCCCGGATCAGAGACTGGTTTTGCAGAATGTCCACGCCAATCGGCGCATCATGCCAGCCGGGGCTCTCAAATCCCGTATAAGTCTCAGCGCGCGCACCTTCATGGAACCGAAGCAAGTCCGTTGCACGATCGCCCAAACCGTCATGTAATTGGGCGACAAGTTCGTCGATATCAGCTTGCCGCGTCGCCAGCGCATACCCACGCCGGTTCATGTTGATGCGGTTGCCGCTGTCCCGGGCGATGTCTTCCAACAGATCAATGCTGTGGTTGGTGAAGGCTACCATTGTCGGATGCGGCCACCAATTGCGGTAGTTCTCACCCGACTGAGCGGAGGTGAACTCCATGGGCGGGCTCTTGTCGATAAGCGTGATCCGTTTCGCGCCATGGTTTTTGGCCAAGTAATAGGCCGTTGCAATCCCGATGATCCCGGTGCCGATGATCGCGATACTGTTGTTAGGATCGAACACTGGACTGTACCTGCTACTTGATGCCGATTTCCGGCAGGGGTTCATTATTGTAAACGCGGGCGATCTCCAGCCGGGTCAGGTCAATGCTCTGGTAGCTGCCGGTCAGTGCCAGTTCCGACAAAGCGCGGCCGACAGCAGGAGCGTGCATGATCCCGTGTCCGGAAAACCCGCAAGCGGTGATAATGTTTTCATGACCGGGAGAGTACTTCCCGATGATCATGTTGCCATCCAAACTGTTCTGGGCGTAGTGACCTGCCCAACTGCGTTTGAGTTTGATCGTCTCAAATTTCGGAACCAGAGCGGCCATCATCGGCCAGATCGTGTCTTCAAAGTAATTTGCGAAGAAGCCGGAATAAATGTCATCGACGAACCCCGGTTCAATATCAAAACTCGGGCGACCTCCGGCAAAGCCGTTCCCTTCGGGCCGGAAAAACATGCCGCTTTCATCTTTGATCAGCGGCATGGGCTCAAGCTCATGACCACATTTCCAGAAATGTTGCACACGGCACATGGGAACCACCGGAAGGGTACCTCCGGTCATCTCGGCGAGCGAGGCGACCCATGGTCCGGCAGTATTGATAAAGTAGCCTGCTTCAATGCGTTGCCCGTCGTCTAGGTTAACGGCGATGACTTTGCTGGCGTCCGTCTCGATCCCAGTGACCTTAGCCTTGATGTATTGAACTCCAAGATGCTCTGCTGCGCGTCGGAACCCCCAAAGCCCGGCGTTCGGGTCGATCCACCCATCATCGGGTGTATGGCAACCCAAGACGATGTCATCACGTTTGATAGAAGGAAAGCAGCGACGCAGTTCAGAATAATCCATAAGCTCGGCATTGACGCCCAGCGAGGACTGAAGTGCCTGGTTTTGGCGCAGAGTTTGCGCGCCAGCGTCAGTCACCACGAAAAGATATCCCTGCTCGGTGAAATTGATATCGGGCAAATCCGGTATGTCCGACATTTCTTGCCCGAAGCGTTTGTAGAAACCGAGGCTGAACATCGACATCTGAATGTTCTCTGAAACACTCATTTGTTGGCGCACGCCGCCAGCGCCCTGAGGGGTTGTGGCAAACTCGTAAGTGGGATCGGGCTCGATAACGGCAACCGAGCCTGACTGTCCGGATCGCACCAGGAAGTAAGCCGCCGCCGAGCCCATGATTCCGCCGCCGATGATGACAATGTCTTGCTTCACCTGGAGGTTCCCCGCTCTTCCCTTTGATTTTGGGTGGGTTTTTGGCGACAGCGCCAGAAACTAAGTAATTTCGTATTAAATATTGACAATTTCGTATACGATTTGCAAGGATGAAATTCGATAGCGTTCAGTCTTGGGTGGAAAATGTCATCAAGTGCTGCAGACCCAATTTACGAGGATCTGAAGTGCCAGATTCTGTCCGGCAAGCTGACTTCGGGTCAGCGGCTTCGGCAAGATCAGATCGCCAAACAGTTTGGTGTGAGCAAAATTCCGGTCCGCGAAGCACTCAACAGGCTCGAAGTCGACAATCTCGTAGTTCTTGAACGCAACAAGGGTGCGGCGGTGCGTAGGTACTCAGAAACAGAGATCCTGCAGCTCCTCGATATCAGAATTGCCCTTGAATGCCATGCTTTGGAGCTGGCCATCCCAAACATGATCGGCAGCGACTTCCGCGACATGCGAGACCTTTTGGATGATTATGCGAAGTGCTCGGAAATCTCTGAGTGGAGCAGCATGAATAGGAGGTTTCATCATATGCTCTGTGAGCCCAGTGGGAATGCTCAGATCATCTCCATGATCGACGATTTGCAGGCAAAACTTGGTCAGTATCTGCGTGTATTGCTGTCACAGGCTGTCGGGCTTGAACGTCCGATGCGGGAGCATGGTGCCATCCTTGATGCCTGTGAGCGCGGAGACAGCAGCGTCGCAGTTGAGGCGCTGCGGAACCATATCGAGACGACCCAAAAAGAGGTAGCGGCGTTCCTGAGGCGGGCAGAATGAATCTTTTCCTAAATCTACTCATCATCAAGACAGGGAGTATCCAAATGAGTAAACTCACGACACTGGCAATCGCTACGGGCATTGCCGCATTGACCGCGACCGGGCTTGCCGCCCAAGAACGCAAATTTGTCAATATCGGCACTGCCGGTATCGGCGGCGGCTACTATCCAACGGGTGGCTTCATCTGCAACGTGCTGAATAAGAGCCGCAAAGACCTTGGACATAACATTCGCTGCACGGTCGAATCGACAGGTGGTTCGGTGGCAAACCTTCGCTCCATTCAAGCGGGCGAAATGGATATAGCCATCTCGCAGTCTGACTGGCAGTTCCATTCCTACAATGGCTCTTCCAAGTTCGAAGAGGATGGTGCAAATGAAGATCTGCGCTTCCTGTTTTCCCTACATCTCGATACAGCCCACCTTGTTGCGCGCGCCGATCAGAACCTCGGCGCATTCAATGAACTCGAAAGCAAAACTGTCAACATCGGCAATGCCGGGTCTGGCACCGAAGCCACAATGACCTTTGCACTATCCCGCTATGGCAAAAACCCGGATGACTTTTTTGGCCAAGCAACACGCCTGACATCGCGTGAACAAGCGCAGGCGCTTTGCGACGGCAAAATTGACGCCTTCTTCTACACGACCGGGATCACGGCGTCTTCGATCACAGAGGCCACGAACACCTGTGATGCATCCATCCTGAGCTGGAGCGATGAGACCATCGACGCAATGATTGCTGAATTCCCGTACTACGCACCCTCGATGATCCCCGCAGGCACATACAAGGGTCAAACAGCGGATGCGCAAACATGGGGCTTGGCCGCAACCGTGGTTGCAACGGCGAACGCTGATGAAGAGGTGGTCTACAATCTGGTCAAATCTGTGTTCGACAACTTTGAAGACTTCAAGGCCCAGTCGACGCTCTACACCTTTGTGACTCGCGAAGGGGCTGCGGTAAATGGACAGTCGGCTCCATATCATCCAGGTGCTGAGCGGTATTTCCGCGAAGTCGGCCTGATTGAATAAGAAAAACTCTGGGGCGCATCACGGATGATGCGCCCCACAGACTTTGGGACGGGGGCTGGTATGGCTGATAAAACACATCAAGACGAACTGGATGATCTGATCGCCGAAAATGACACCGGCGCACGCGATCCTTCCGGCCTAGCACGCAAGATCGTGTTGGGCGTTGCGATCTTCTGGCCAATCTATCAACTCTACATGGCCTCACCATTGCCATTTGTGACCGGTTTCGGTCTCATTGACGACAGTCAGCAACGTGCAATCCACCTCGCATTTGCTCTTTTCCTCGGCTTCCTCACTTTCCCCGCATTTCTGTCCGCACCGCGTAAATACATCCCGCTTTACGACTGGGTTTTCGCCGTTCTCGCGGCTGGGTGTTCACTATATATTCTGATCTTCTACCGCGATGTGGTGAACAACGCAGGCGGCATACGAACGACCGCCGAAACCGTCTCTGCCATTCTGGGCATTATACTGGTTCTGGAAATCACCCGGCGCGTGCTTGGAATGTCACTCGTCATCGTGGCGGCCGTCTTTACGGTCTATGTTTTTGTCGGGCCTATGTTGCCTGAACTGATCTCACATCGTGGTTTCTCGCTGAACCGATATGTCGACCACATGTGGTTGACAACAGAAGGTGTCTTCGGACTTCCGCTCGGGGTCTCAAACAGCTTCATCTTTCTGTTTGTCCTGTTCGGCGCCCTTTTGGACAAAGGCGGGGCTGGAAACTTCTTTATCAAACTGTCCTTCTCAATGCTCGGCCATTTGCGCGGCGGACCAGCTAAAGCGGCAGTCGTGTCCTCTGGTCTGACCGGTTTGATTTCAGGCTCGGCCATCGCAAACGTGGTGACCACCGGCACTTTTACGATTCCGTTGATGAAGCGCATTGGCTTTTCAGGCGAGAAAGCAGGTGCCATCGAAGTCTCGTCCTCAATTAACGGGCAGATCATGCCCCCGGTTATGGGCGCCGCCGCGTTTCTGATGACTGAATTCGTTGGCATCACCTATTTCGAGGTCGTCGTTCACGCCTTTGTTCCTGCCATCGTCAGCTATATCGGCCTGTTCTATATCGTGCATCTCGAAGCGGTTAAGGCCAATATGCCGGTGCTCGCGAAAGTGCACGAAAGCACGCTGTTGCAAAGCCTCGGCCGGTTCCTGTTTGGCTTCGGGGCCGTCGCTTTGGTTGCTGGTATCGTCTATGCGGTCGCGACCGGTCTCGGCCTGGTCGCCGGTTCCTATGCGACGCCGCTCGCCAGTGTCTTGATGATCGCGGTCTATATCTGGTTGATCAAGATCGCCGCGAGCTATCCGGAACTTGAAATTGATGATCCAAATGCACCGTTGGTCGAGATTCCCAAATTGAAGCCCACCTTGATGGCCGGTCTACATTTCGCCTTGCCGATTGGTGTTCTTATCTGGTGCTTGATGGTTCAGCGGCTCTCCCCGGGGCTCGCCGTTTCTTGGGCTATTGTGGTGATGGTGGCAATCATGCTCACACAGAAACCGCTTCTTGCTCACTTTCGCGGCGAGTCCGCGGGAGGACCTGGTGAAGGTCTGAAAGAGGGCTTCGGTGACCTTGTCGAAGGCTTTATCGCCGGGTCCCGCAACATGGTTGGCATCGCTGTCGCCATGGGAGCGGCAGGTATCATCGTCGGTGTCGTCTCACTGACCGGTCTGGGACTGTTGATGACCGAAATCATCAACGCCGTGTCCGGTGGCAATGTGATGATCATGCTCCTGTTTACGGCCATCATGTGCATCGTACTTGGAATGGGCCTTCCGACGACGGCCAACTACATCGTTGTGGCCAGCGTCATGGCGCAGCCACTGGTTGTACTGGCCTCGCAAAACGGCCTGGTTATACCGCTCTTCGCTGTGCACCTCTTCGTGTTCTATTTCGGCCTGATGTCTGGGACAACGCCGCCCGTTGCGGTGGACAGTTTCGCAGGCGCCGCCGTCGCACGCTCAGACCCAATGAAAACCTGTATTCAGGCTTTCTACTATTCGCTGCGGACCGCGATCTTGCCCTTCATCTTTGTTTTCAACCCGGAGCTACTTCTGATTGGTGTTGAGAATTGGTGGAGTGCAGCTTTGATCATCGTATCGTCGACCATCGCCATGTGCGTCTTTGCGGCGGCTACGCAGGGCTACTTCTTTGTGAAGAGCTTTAAGCTGGAGAGCGCTTTGCTGGTCGTGATCGCCCTATCTTTGCTAAGGCCGGAATTTTGGCTGGATCGCTTTCAATCTCCCTTTGAAACGGTTGAACCAGCGACGATCTACGAAGTGACGGCAAATGCAGAAAAAGACGCGCAAATTCAGATGCTCATGGAAGGTGAGAATTTCAGTGGAGACATCATCCAAAGAGTCGTCGCGATCCCCCTGGGCGAGGTTGGTGCATCAGGCGCGGACCGCTTGTTGGAAGCAACGGGTATGGAAATGCGTTTCGATGAGGATGGGGTCTTCGTCGACAATGTGGCATTCAACAGCCCTGCGCAGAAATGGGGCATGGATTTCGACTGGAAGGTCCTGGAGTTAAACAAGCCAAACTCGCGCATGGCCAAAGAACTTTTCTACATCCCGACCTATCTTGCACTCTTCGGGATCGTCGCTTGGCAAATGGCCCGCCGTCGAAAAACAAAGGGCGAGGAGGCACAAAATGTATAGTGATATCTTAGTCCCCGTTGACTTGGGCCAACCGGAAGCCAGCCGCAAGGCCGTTTTTGCCGCGCGTCGAATAGCCAATGACAAAGAGGCCGTCCTTCATTTACTGAGTGTCGTTCAACCGCTTGACAGCTTCACTTCGACCTTCTTTCCCGACGGTTTCACCCACAACGCAACTGAAGCAGCCCAGAAGGCGCTACACGCGTTCTCGGAAGCAGAGGATCTCGATGGTTTCAAAATTCACCATATCGTGGCTCATGGTGCGATCTACGATCAAATCCTGGATATGGCCGAAAAGGTTGGTGCGTCTCTCATCGTGATGGCCTCGCATCGACCAGAGCTTAAGGACTACCTGCTGGGGCCGAATTCAGCGAAAGTCGTGCGCCATGCCAACTGCTCTGTAATGATTGTGCGGGACTAGGCGGTTTCGAGCATGTGCTTGGTATCTTTCAGGCGCCCGACCTGAGTAGTTCGGGTTCGCGAAAGCCGACTTTGGCACAGCAGCAGCGAATTGGAACTTTGTCTGCAGAGCAGGCTTTGCCTTAGGACCATTTGGGTATTTCCTTACGCCTTGCGAAAGAGTGCTACTTTTTTTTGCAACAAGGTGAGACGTAGGTCGCTTACGTCGCACATCGGTTTGACCAACCGCTGAAGAAGTGTATCCGCACGAGGGCGTCGCGGAGCAACGCAGACACTTTCGCCCTTTCCATTCCCGCCGCCCCGTGCAATAGCAAACCGCCAAACGAGATATCCACGGGAGACACCAGATGGAGATTCGTGAGGCCCTGACCTTCGATGATGTCCTGCTTGTTCCAGCCAAATCCTCTGTGCTGCCCAATACGGCCGACACGCGCACGCGGGTGACGAACTCCATTGCCCTCAACATCCCGCTGCTGAGTTCCGCCATGGATACCGTCACGGAAGGGCGCATGGCGATCACCATGGCGCAGGCGGGCGGGATGGGTGTCATTCATCGCAATCTCGGCATTGACGAACAGGCGCAGGAAGTGAGGCGGGTGAAGCGGTTTGAATCGGGGATTGTCTACAACCCCGTGACCCTTTCCCCCGATCAGACACTGGCAGATGCCAAGGCCTTGATTGAGCGCTATAATTTCACGGGCTTCCCCGTCGTGGGCAAGGATGGCCGCGTCGTGGGCATCGTGACCAACCGCGACATGCGCTTTGCGTCCTCGGACGACACGCCGGTGCATGTGATGATGACCTCTGACAACCTGGCCATCCTGCACGAACCTGCCGATCTGGAAGAGGCCAAATCGTTGATGCGCTCGCGCCGGATCGAAAAGCTGCTGGTGACGGATGCGAAAGGCAAGCTGACCGGTCTTCTGACACTCAAGGACACCGAACAGGCCGTGCTGAACCCGACGGCGTGCAAAGACGATCTGGGCCGGTTGCGCGTGGCGGCGGCGTCTACCGTGGGCGATGCGGGCTTTGAGCGCTCCAGCGCGTTGGTGGATGCGGGCGTCGACATGATCGTGATCGACACCGCGCACGGCCATTCCGAGGGCGTGGCCGCAGCAGTGGAGCGGGCCAAGACGCTCTCCAACGAAGTGCAGATCGTGGCCGGTAACGTGGCGACGGGCGAGGCGACCAAAGCGCTCATTGGCGCAGGCGCGGATGCGGTAAAAGTGGGGATCGGACCGGGCAGCATTTGCACCACGCGGATGGTGGCGGGTGTCGGCGTTCCGCAATTGACCGCGATCATGGATTGCGCGGCCGCCGCGGGCGACACGCCCGTGATCGCCGATGGCGGCATCAAGTTTTCCGGTGATTTCGCCAAAGCCATCGCGGCGGGGGCATCCTGCGCCATGGTGGGCTCCATGCTGGCAGGCACCGACGAAAGCCCGGGCGAGGTGATCCTCTATCAAGGCCGCAGTTTCAAAGCCTATCGCGGGATGGGATCGCTTGGGGCCATGGCACGGGGCAGTGCAGACCGGTATTTCCAGAAAGATGCCGCCAGTGACAAGCTAGTGCCGGAAGGGATCGAGGGCCAGGTGCCCTATAAAGGCTCTGCCGGTGCCGTGCTGCATCAGTTGGTGAGCGGGTTGCGGGCCGCTATGGGCTATACGGGCTGCGCCACCGTTGACGACATGCGTGCCAATTGCGACTTTGTGCGCATCACCGGCGCGGGCCTCAAGGAAAGCCATGTCCATGACGTGCAGATCACCCGCGAAAGCCCCAATTACCGGGTTGGCTAGGGGCTTTTGACGCCCGCCGCCCACATTGCTGCCGCGATTGACGTTCTTGATCAGGTCTTTGAGGGGCAGGCCGCCGAACAGGCGCTGACGCGCTGGGCGCGCGGTGCGCGCTATGCCGGATCTAGGGATCGCGCCGCTGTCCGCGATCACGTGTTTCAGGCGCTTCGGTGTCGCAGATCCTATGCCGCTCTGGGCGGTGGGCAAGATGGCCGCGCCGTGATGATCGGGGCTTTGCGTGCGGAAGGCGTTGATCCCGTGACGCTTTTTACCGGTGAGGGGCACGCGCCGCGCGGTCTCAGTGATGGGGAACGGGCCGTGCCACACCCAACGCTGTCGGAGGCGGATAGCGCGGATTTGCCGGATTGGCTGTGGCGCGTCTTTCAAACGGATTTGGGGGCGGACGCCATGGTTCAGGCACGCGCGCAAAGAGACCGCGCGCCGATCGCTCTGCGCGTCAATTTGAACATGAAGACCTTGTCACATTCCATTGACATGCTCAAAAATGACGGGGTTATCGCAGGGCCTGTCGAGGGGTGCGAAACCGCGCTGATCGTCAGCGAAGGTGCGCGCAAAATTCGGCAAACTGAGGCCTATCTCACAGGTGTGATTGAATTGCAGGATGTCAGCAGCCAATCCGCCATGGCGCGCGTCACTGTACCTCAAGGTGCGCGCGTGCTTGATTACTGCGCGGGCGGGGGCGGCAAAACGCTGGCACTTGCCGCTCGCGCGCGGCAGGGGCCGGATCACGCGCGGTTTTTCGCCCATGACAGGACCCCGGCCAGAATGGCCGATCTGCCGTCCCGCGCGGCCCGTGCCGGGGTTTGTGTCACGCTGCTTGAGAGCGATGAAATCGGTCGTCACCAACCGTTTGATATTGTGCTATGCGATGTGCCCTGCAGCGGGAGCGGCACATGGCGCCGCACCCCGAACGCCAAATGGCGAATGACCCCGAGCCGTTTAGAAGAGTTTATTAATATTCAGATAGATATACTTCAAAGCTCATGCGATTTTCTGCGTCCTGGTGGGCAGTTGATTTACACCACATGTTCCGTGCTGGCCCGCGAAAACATGGCGCAGATCCGTCGGTTCTGCGGCGCGAACGCGGATCAATACGTGTTGGAAGACGATCTTCAGATGCCAGTAACTGAAACCGGGGACGGATTTTTCTTTGCATCTCTCATTCGAAAATACTGAAACAAATCAGTGCTGGGTTTTGGAAACCGCGCATCCCTTAATCTATGATTAACGATTTCTGGCGCAGACTGCGACATGAGCAGTTTAACGGGACAAGGAGGGCATTCGCGCGTGTCCGATCAGGCGTTTTCAGGACAAGTGACCTCTCTGGAGGCGATGCTATCGGCATGGCGCCCTCGGAGCAAGGTGATCACCGGTCTGGCGCTGTTATTCGGAGCGGCGGCAATCCTGACGCCAGTTGCACTCCTAAAGGTCACCTTTTTGCTGGTGGCGGGGGTAATGCTTTTGGTCTCGCTCGCGGCGCATTTGGGTCCGCCCATGCTGAACCGACTACGGGACTATCATCTGTCGCGACATCTGACGGCCTTGCGCGTCGATCCTTGCCCGGTGATCGTATCAGACTGTGAAGATCGTGTGATCTTTGCCAACACGGTCTCAGCGCGTGATTTGGGCGCAGCAAAGGGCATGGGGCTTTCTGAGGTGATGCAGGGGCTGGTTGCCGATCCTCACCACGCGATTGAGGATTTGCGCCGCGATCTGACCCGCTCGCGCAGCCTCCGGCGGCAATTGGCGCGCGTCGCTGGCGCTTTGGATGTGGATGTTATGGCGCTACCTGGCGGGATGACGGCCTGGCGTTTCAATCTGCAGGAAAATGAGGCGCAGACGGAGAATGACACGCTCGCGGTTTTGACACTCAATGACGAAGATGTCGTGCTTCATGCCAATGCGGCGGCGCGGGCGCTTTTGGGGCCCCATGCCGACATGGTGCCGCTTTTCTGTCCCAACCCGCCTTTGCGCCTTGACCACATCAATGACATTCGCGCGGCCAAAGGTCTGCTGCGCTGTTTTGTGCATGAGATGCCAACCGCGGGTCCAAAACCCGGGTCGACGGGCGGCTCATCCAGGGGCGCGGTGCGGCAGGTCGCGATAATTCCGGCGGCAGAAGATCAACCACCCGAAGCCGATACCTGGTCCATCATTGAAGACCTGCCCGTGCCACTTTTGCGCCTGTCCGCAGACGGGGTGATTGAACTTTCCAACAGGCCCGCGCGTGTCGTGCTCGGTGTGGAAAGCGGGGCCGGGCGGCGTTTGTCTGACTTGATGGAAGGGCCGGGGCGACCGATATCGGATTGGCTGCATGACACGGTCGAAGGGCATGGCACAGTCCGGCCGGAGATTTTGCAGATGCGTCGCAAGGACAAGGACGTCTTCGTTCAGGTCACGCTTAATCCGGTGCGGGACGGGGGCAAGACCGTGATCATCGCGGTTCTGCAGGACGCGACAAAACTGAAAACGCTGGAGTTGCAATTTGTCCAGAGCCAGAAAATGCAGGCCATTGGCCAACTTGCGGGTGGTGTGGCCCATGATTTCAACAATCTGCTGACGGCGATTTCGGGCCATTGTGACCTGCTTTTGATGAAATACGGTGTGGATGATCCGACATATCCTGATCTGATGCAGATCAGTCAGAACACCAACCGCGCGGCGGCGCTTGTCGGGCAACTCTTGGCCTATTCGCGCAAGCAGATGCTGCGGCTGGAGATTATGTCGTTGCGCGATATGCTCTCTGACGTGACTCATCTGCTCAACCGCCTTGTGGGGGAGAAGGTGCAGCTTGTCCTGGATCATGATCCCGATCTTTGGTCGGTGCGCGCCGATAAACGGCAATTGGAACAAGTGCTTATGAACCTTGTGGTCAATGCGCGCGATGCCATGCCAAGCGGCGGTCAGGTGGTGATCCGAACGGAAAACTGCCTGCTGAAGGCGCCGCTGAAGCGCGACCGGGCAGAGGTGGCGCCGGGCCGTTACGTGGTGGTCAGCGTCAAGGATGAGGGCAAGGGCATTCCCGAAGACTTCATAGAGCGGGTGTTTGAACCCTTCTACACGTCCAAGAAACAGGGCGAGGGTACAGGGCTAGGCCTGTCGACTGCCTATGGCATCGTCAAGCAAACCGGCGGGTTCATTTTTGTGGATTCCGCGCCGGGGCAAGGTGCAACTTTCCAGATTTACCTGCCCGCCCATCACGCGGAGACCGTAAAGGATAGCCCTGTGGTGCCCGTGCGAACCGCGCTCGACAAAGCGCAAGGTGTCGTGATGCTGGTGGAGGATGAAGCCCCGGTGCGCGCCTTTGCCAGCCGCGCTTTAAAGATGAAAGGTTTTTCCGTGATTGAAGCGGCGTCCGGTGAGGATGCGCTGAGCCTTCTGGAAGATGATGCGCTCCATATCGATGTAATCGTGACCGACGTGGTCATGCCTGGCCTCGATGGCCCCACCTGGGTGAGCCAGGCCATGCATACACGACCGGACACGAAGGTTGTGTTCGTGTCCGGTTATGCGGCGGATTCGGTGGATGGGGGCGTGATGCCTGGCATGCCGTCGGTCTTTCTGCCCAAACCTTTCTCGCTGACGGAACTGGTGGACACGGTACAGTCCCAACTGGCGACCGCCGCCGCAGCCCACATTCCTGTTGAAGAGGCCCAAACCGTCTGAGTTTCGCCTGGTCCCGCGCTTTATCGCTGGCCAATCGCGCCCCGGCCCGGTAAGCCGCGCGCAACCATAGGCCAGAGAGCAGATTGAGAGCATAAAATGGACCTGCGCAACATCGCGATCATCGCCCATGTGGACCACGGCAAAACCACCCTGGTGGATGAATTGCTGAAGCAATCCGGTGCGTTCCGGGCCAATCAGGCCGTGGATGAACGCGCGATGGACAGCAATGATCTCGAACGCGAACGCGGGATCACAATCCTGGCCAAAGCCACCTCGGTCGAATGGAAAGCCACCCGCATCAACATTGTCGACACGCCCGGTCACGCCGATTTCGGTGGCGAGGTGGAACGCATCCTCAGCATGGTTGACGGGGTTGTCCTGTTGGTCGATGCCGCCGAAGGGCCGATGCCCCAGACCAAATTCGTTACCTCCAAGGCGTTGGCCCTTGGTCTGCGTCCCATCGTGGTGCTCAACAAAGTCGACAAGCCTGATGCCGAACCCGACCGCGCACTGGATGAGTGCTTTGACCTTTTTGCAGCCCTTGATGCCACTGAAGATCAGCTCGATTTCCCGCATATGTACGCTTCGGGCCGGTCTGGCTGGGCCGATCATGACCTGGATGGCCCACGTGCTGACCTCTCTGCGCTCTTTGATCTGATCGTCAATCACGTGCCCGCACCGCGACAGGTGGCTCATTTGGATGAAGACTTTTCCATGCTCGCTGTAACATTGGGCGCAGATCCATTTGTGGGCCGCATCCTGACGGGCCGCGTCGAATCCGGCCGCGTCAAAGTGGGCGCAACCGTGCAAGCGCTGTCCCGCGTGGGCCAGAAGGTCGAACAGTTTCGCGTGACCCGTATTCAAGCCTTCCGCGGCCTGACCATGCAGGATCTCACAGAGGCCGAGGCGGGCGACATTGTCACGCTGGCGGGCATGTCGAAGGCCACCGTGGCGGATACGATCTGTGCGCTGGCCGTGGAGGAACCGCTTGAAGCGCAACCCATTGATCCGCCAACGATTTCCGTCACCTTCGGCATCAACGATTCCCCCTTTGCGGGCCGTGACGGCAAGAAGGTGCAATCCCGCGTGATCCGTGATCGGCTGATGAAAGAGGCCGAATCCAACGTCGCCATCCGGGTCTCTGACACGCCAGGCGGAGAAGCGTTCGACGTCTCGGGCCGGGGTGAATTGCAGATGGGTGTGCTCATAGAAAACATGCGCCGTGAAGGGTTTGAGCTGTCTATTTCCCGGCCGCAAGTCCTTCTGCGCGAGGACGAGAATGGCGAGACTCTGGAGCCCATCGAAGAAGTCACCGTCGACGTGGATGATGATTATTCCGGCGCGGTGATCGAAAAACTGACCGGTGCGCGCAAGGGCGAGATGACGGAGATGAAGCCCGCAGGCATTGGCAAGACACGCATCGTGGCGTTGGTCCCGTCGCGGGGCTTGATTGGATATCACGGCGAATTCCTGACCGATACGCGCGGCACTGGTGTGCTGAACCGCGTGTTCCACAGTTGGGCCGCTTTCAAGGGTGCAATTCCCGGCCGCCGCGCGGGCGTGTTGATTTCGATGGAGCAAGGGGAGGCCGTGGCCTACGCGCTGTGGAATCTGGAGGAACGCGGGCGCATGTTCATCGGGCCGCAAACGCCGATTTATCAGGGCATGATCATCGGCGAACACAGTCGCGACAATGACTTGGAAGTGAACCCGCTCAAGGGCAAAAAACTGACCAATGTGCGCGCGTCTGGGTCAGATGAGGCCGTGCGCCTGACGCCCCATGTGCAGTTCAGCCTCGAAGAGGCCATCGCCTATATCAACGACGACGAACTGGTCGAGGTGACGCCCGCGTCCCTGCGTTTGCGCAAACGCTTCCTTGATCCGCATGAGCGAAAACGTCAGTCTAAGGCGGGCTAAACCCGAAAAATCATTCGCTAATTTCGACGATTACGAGTTCCCGTTCCGCTGCGCCATCGGCATGCGCCAGTGCGGCCTGATACGCCTCTGACTTGTAACAGGTTTCTGCAGCGTCGAGGCTTGGAAACCGCGCAACCACATTGCGCGGCCGATCCGGACCTTCCAACTGCACATAGCGCCCGCCACGCGCAATGAATTGCCCGCCGTGATCGGCAATGGCTGGCCCGGCCAGTTTGGCGTAGCGGCCATAGGCCTCTTCATCGGTGACGCGCACATGGGCGATCCAAAGGGCTGGCATGTCGGCTACTCCTCAAACCCGTCGACCACGACGATGTCGCGCTCGGAACTGGACAGCGCGATGGGCAGGATGCGCTGATACTCCTCGGATTTATACCAGGCAAGTGCTGCCTCCCGGTTGTCAAACCGGATAATAACGTGGCGGTTGGGCACGTCGCCTTCCAGCTTGGTCTGTTCGCCGCCTTTGACGAGGAATTGCCCCCCCGCCTTTTCAGCCGAGGCGACCGTCTGGCTGGCATACATCTGATAATCCTCCGGCTCGGTGACTGTGATGCGCGCGATCACGTAGGCTGTCATGAACTATCCCCCCAAAATCACCTGTTCGGCGGCCGCAATGGCCGCATCGGCATCATCGACGGACCGGCCACCACCCTGGGCCATGTCCGGGCGACCGCCGCCGCCTTTGCCGCCTAAATGCGGTACCGCAGCCTTGACCAGATCAACGGCAGAGATGCGATCCGTCAAGTCCTGCGTCACGCCAGCGGCAATCGCGGCCTTTCCCCCAGCATCGGCGATGAGCAGGATCGCGCCCGATTGCATGCGGGATTTGTGTTCGTCAATGAGCGGCGGCAGGTCCTTGCCCGACACTCCAGAAAGAACCTGGGCGAGGAAGGCCACGCCACCCAAATCTTTGGGCGCTGTGGCATCGGAAGACGGCCCGCCTGTCATCCCCCCAGATAGAGCAAGATCACGACGCAGCTGTGCCAGTTCCGCGCTCATGGCTTTGCGTTCTTCAAGCAGCGCTTTGACGCGGTCGGGCACGTCGGAACCATGGGTTCTCAGGGCAGCGGCGGTTTGCGCCAAAAGAGCATCCTGACCGGAGAGATAGTCAAACGCGGCCTGGCCCGTCAGCGCCTCGATCCGCCGCACACCGGAGCTGGACGCCGCATCGCCCAGCGTCACGAACATACCAATATCGCCCGTCTGGCGTACATGCGTGCCGCCGCACAGTTCTAGCGAATAGGTGTCGCCGCCAAGGCCCTTGCCGGAGCCGTCTTGCGTGCCCATGGAAACCACGCGCACTTCGTCGCCATATTTTTCGCCAAACAGGGCTTGCGCGCCGATGTCGCGGGCATCATCGGGGGTCATGATGCGGGTCTCGACGGACGCGTTTTGGCGAATATAGGCGTTCACCTCTGCTTCAACTGCGCTCAATTCCTCTGTTGAGAGCGCTTTGGCATGAGAAAAGTCAAATCGCAGCCGGTCGGGCGCGTTGAGTGATCCGCGCTGCGCGACGTGATCGCCAAGCGCGCCGCGCAAGGCTTCATGCAGAAGGTGGGTCGCGGAATGGTTGGCGCGGATGGCGCTGCGGCGGGCGTGATCCACCTCAAGCCGGGCGGCATCGCCGGTGTTGAGCGTGCCTTCGGTGATCAGTCCGACATGGATGAAAAGACCAGAAGCCTTGCGCGTGTCGGTGATTTGGACGCGGGCCCCTTCGGTGTTCAGTGTGCCGGTGTCGCCCACCTGACCGCCGCTTTCGGCGTAAAACGGGGTCTGGTTCAGCACGATACTGACCGTTTGGCCGGGCTTGGCGGTCTCGACTTCTTGGCCGTCTTGGACCAGGGCGAGGATCTGCCCCTCTGCCACTTCGGTGTCATAGCCGAGAAAATCTGTCGCCGCGTGCTGTTCGGCCAGGTCGAACCAGATGGTGGCATCCGCGGCCTCACCCGATCCGGACCACGCCGCGCGCGCCTTGGCTTGTTGTTCGGCCATAGCGGCATCGAACCCGTCCACGTCCACCTCAAGACCCTTTTCGCGCAGCGCGTCCTGGGTCAGATCAAGGGGGAAGCCATACGTGTCATAAAGTTTGAACGCGGTTGTACCGGGCAGGGCGGTGCCGTCTTCGAGGCTGCTCAGTTCGTCCTCCAAAAGCCTGAGACCGCGATCCAGCGTCTGTTTGAAGCGGGTTTCTTCGAGTTTGAGTGTTTCTTCAATCAGGGCCTGCGCCTGACCCAATTCGGGGAAAGCCTGTCCCATTTGCCCCACGAGGGCAGGAACAAGGCGGTGCATGACCGGATCCTTGGCCCCGAGCAGGTGGGCGTGACGCATCGCCCGGCGCATGATCCGGCGCAGGACGTAGCCGCGACCTTCATTGGATGGCATTACGCCGTCGGCAATCAGAAAGGACGAGGAGCGCAAGTGGTCCGCGATCACGCGGTGATGCACGTTTCCGGGGCCGTCGGCATCCTGGCTGGTGGCATGTGCGGAGGCCTCGATGAGGTGGCGCATGAGATCGGTGTCGTAATTGTCATGCTTTCCCTGCAAAAGCGCGCCGATGCGTTCCAACCCCATGCCAGTGTCGATGCTCTGCATATCCAGATCGACCATGGAGCCGTCTTCAAAGCGTTCATTCTGCATGAAGACGAGGTTCCAGATTTCGATAAAGCGATCGCCGTCCTCTTCCGGGCTTCCGGGCGGGCCACCCCAGATCTCCGGCCCGTGATCGTAGAAAATTTCGGTGCAAGGGCCGCAGGGACCGGTGGGGCCCATGGACCAGAAATTGTCGTCCGTGGCGATGCGGATGATGCGATCGTCGCTCAGGCCCGCATGCTTTTTCCAAATCTCGGCGGCCTCATCATCGGTGTGGTAAATGGTGACGAGGAGCTTCGATTTATCGATGCCGAAATCCTTGGTCAGCAAATCCCAGGCAAACGGGATCGCGTCCGCTTTGAAATAGTCACCAAAGCTGAAATTTCCGAGCATTTCGAAGAAGGTGTGGTGGCGGGCGGTGTAGCCCACATTATCCAGATCATTGTGCTTGCCGCCTGCGCGGACGCATTTCTGAGAGGTCGTGGCGCGCTTGTAGTCGCGGGTTTCCACGCCGGTGAACAGGTTCTTGAACTGCACCATGCCGGAATTGACGAACATCAGCGTGGGGTCGTTGCGCGGCACGAGAGGGGAACTGGCCACGATCTCATGATCGTTGCGGTCAAAGAAATTGAGAAAGGTCGAGCGGATTTCGTTCAGGGTCGCCATGGGATAGGTCCGGATTGAGCGGTTTGGAGGCGGTGTAACGGCCTACCTGTGTCGTGTCCACAGTTGGCGGGGATACGCTCTTCGCTCCCTTGCGGGCGCGCCTCGCTCGCGCTGCGTTCCGGGCTAGAAAAAAGCCCGCGCTTTGAGGCGCGGGCATCGGGTGTTTACTGCGGATTGGATCAGGCTTCGAACACGTCGTCGGTGCCTTCGTCCTTTTCCTCCGTCGTGGGTTCGAAATCAAAATCAAGCCCGTGGGCGGCGCGGATCTTATCCTCGATTGTCAGGGCGATGTTGCTGTTATCCTTGAGGAACTGCTTGGCGTTTTCGCGACCCTGGCCGATGCGTTCATCGCCATAGCTGTACCAGCTGCCAGATTTTTCCACCACGCCGGCCTTGACGCCTAGATCCAGAAGCTCGCCCGTCTTGGAAATGCCTTCGCCATACATGATGTCGAATTCCACCTCCTTGAAG
>JBCCCZ010000011.1:0-36365 GCA_039033255.1 Pseudomonadota bacterium | reverse complement strand
TCGTCTTCCACCTTTTCACCCGGTTCCACGCTGCGGTTGGGCACGCGGTAGGCCTTGCCTGTCATCTTCGGCCCGTCATGGACGATGTCGCGCAGCTCAATGCGCTTGAGCCACTTATGTGCGGTCGATGCAGGCCAGCCCGGCACCACAAGGCGCAGCGGTGCACCGTTCATCGGGTGCAGGGCATCGCCGTTCATTTCAAACGCGATCAGGATGTTATCGGTCATGGCCTTCGCAATCGGCACGCCGCGCGAAATCGGCAGTTTTTCGGGATCGCCGGACAGGTGTTCATCGGCGCCGTAATGGGCGGTGTAGACCACATTATCCTGTACGCCCGCCGCTTCCAGCACGTCCTTCAGGCGTACGCCCGTCCATTCAGAACAGGCCACGGCCCCATAGGTCCACTGATTGCCCTTGGCAGGCGGATTGAAAAAGCTGCGCCCGTTGCCGCCGCATTCCAGCGTCAGCGCCATGGTCACAACCTCAAAATTCGCTTTCATGTCGGCGATGGTCATTTCCATCGGAGTGTCGACAAAACCATCGATGGTCAGCGTCCAGGTTGTCGGATCCACATCCTCGGGCGGAATGCCATTGTTGCGAATGAAGTGTCGCGACGTGGGGGTGATCGCGTCGTCAAGAAGCTCTGGCGGCGTTTCAGCATTGACCGGTCTGTCATTGAGAAGCGTCAGCCCGTCCTTGCCCACCAGAATGTCTTCGTTGGCCAAGGCAGCCGGCACGAACCCCATGGGCATGTTGGGATGGAACGGGATTGACGTCCCCACCATCGCCGCCATCGTCGCAAGCCCGGTATTTCTGAGAAACCCGCGGCGATCCGGGTTGGAGACGCGGCCAAAAAATTCCTTGTCAGCCTTTTCAGGGTCAGCTGCAAAAAACTCGCGCAGTGATTGATATGGATTGTCTTTCATGTGGTTTTTCCTCCCTTTTGAGCACGTGACAACGGCGCTGTTGCACATGGTCTGAAAGGAAGACGCGTGGGCCGCTGGTTTTATTCCCTGGTATCCAAAGAATTGCACTGCGTCGCGTTGACTCAAGTGAATATCAGGGAGCGTCTGATGAATTATTCTGAATTTGGCCGTCATACCGGGCCCGTGAAGAAAGATACCTGCGGTCTTTTGCTGGCGTTCATGCCGATGCATCACTCGGGTGACGTCACGTTGCGGTACCGTCGATGCAGCGCGGGAACCCTGCGGGATGGTGCCCAACGTGTTGGAGGGAAGGTCAGAAAAGCCGTTCCGGGTTTTTCAATCACCGCAAGACCGCGTGCCAAAGATAAGGTCGCTCACCATTGATTTTCACGAAAACCTCATCGCGATGCCATCGCATTTGCTGCATCGCCTGCCCTCAATCCAACGCGTCCTGATCTCGGATGCCAGCATCGAACCGAACCTGCGTCACCCGTACCAAACCGTCTCGTGGCTGACATCAATGCGTTATTCTGGCCGCAGCACTTCGACGTGTCGACGCGACAGTGAGACACGAACCTGGAGCATCATCACGAAGTGTATGGTCTCTGGGCGGTCTTAAAGAACTTGAAAGGATTGCGTTTTTCCATCAGGGCGGGGTAGGGCGCGGATACCCGACCTGAAGCCCAGAGGCTTTTGACAGCCCCCCGGCACACATCGCCGCTTTACCTGTCGTCGATGCAACGTCATTCGCGACCTGCGCTTCTATCCCGTTCAGGGTGCGATGGGCGCGGTGGCATGTGTTTGTCAGCACGGCGTTCGCATCAAGATAGTGGAAACGATCCTCGCGCGCGGCAAATAGGACGCGATACCAGCTTAAAAAAGCCTCCATCTTTGCATTGGCCGCGGTTGACAGCTTGCGCCCATCCGCAGGCTGTACAATCATCAGGCGCATCGCGGCATCGACGCCCTGCAGGGTCTCAGGAGAGATCGGTAAAGTGAGGCTATGGCCGTGGCGTTCCTGCATCCTCGCCAATGAGTGCAAGCCCGGATCGACCATCACATCCACGGCGGGAGAAGCTGTCCGGAAGAGATGGACATCACAGTCCACCAACCAGAGCGCGGCAAAGCTCGCTGCCTTCAGATCTTCAGGGAGGGCTGCCCGAACCTGATCTGCGCGCTCGTCATTTTTCAAAAGCAGCTTTGGGAACTGATCGGTGGCATCAAGGACGGTCGCAAACGTCTCTTGCGTGGCCAAGCCGTCAATGTCGCCGAGGCCGGAACCAATGGTCACTGTCGGCGCGATCAGGACGCGCCTCTCCGCCCCTTCGAAAGAGCCGCAGACACCGACAATGAGGTCTTGCTCCAATGCCTGAATGCCTTCAGGGTCAACTGCTCTGTCATTCGCAATGCCTGCATCCTTCGCTGTCACGCGGAGGAGCCTCGTCAGCCCGAAAATCCCACCCTCGGTGCCGACCCGATGATGGGACGCCACCACAGGCAGACCGAACTCATAGAGCCACGTTGTGACAAGCGCATCCATCAGCGAAACAATTCGATGGGGCGTTGCAGGTATCGCCCCACCTTGACCGGTCAGTGTCGGCTCCTGAGCGGATGCCGCCCCCGCCAGCATCAGGATGAATGCCAGCAGGCGCATCATCAAGACCGCGCGTTCAGAGCAAGACCGAAGGGGCGCAGTGCACAGACGGTGTCAAAGTCCGGCGCGCCGCCGCCGGTATCGTTGCATGCATCTTCCTCCTTCTCTTCATTGGCCGCGCCCAGAACTGCGGCGGTGACAAGGCCAATCCCTTCGTAAAGCAAAAGCAGTTCGGCCTGTTGGCTCTCAATTGTCGGATCATGAACGAAGGTCATGTTCAACGGCAGCAGCCTCAAGGTGTCGGCCCGCGACGGCAAAACCGATCCGTCACCCGCAAGATCGCCCAATTGGAGGAGCGGTTGGGCGCAACGTGTTTGAAGAGGTCCATACAGCGGTCCCGCACAGACTGTGATCAGGTGTCAGGTTCGACACGGCCAACCACGCCAGAAAACGCAACGCGTCGACCTCACACCTCGGTCTTGGCGGCATCAAAATGGTGCCATGCCGCTTTAAAAATGCAGACCCGGATGATGCTGCGCGGAAACCACCGCCTTTGGGTCCAAAGTCACCGATGCTGCAACACCCACACGCGCCTTCAGGTCAGGCATGTCTGCAAAGTGTTCGCGGCCAGTACAGTTATCTGGCCGAGGGGCGTTTCAATATGGAATACGCGAGCGACTAATGAATTGACGCAAGGCAAAACGGGACCGAACCACACGAAGCCCCGGTAGCCGCATAAGTTTCGTTTGCAAAAAACTCTCGAACTCATCGAGGCTTTCGACAGCGACTTCCAGCAGGAAATCGTGGGCCCCAGTCATCAATGTGCCGGTGACCACCTCATCAAACAAAGCAACCTGCCGTTGGAATTCGGCGACCCTCTCTGCGTCCTGACGCTCCAGTTCTACCGAGACGAGCGCCGTGATGGGAAATCCTGCTGCCTTGCGATCTATCCGTGCCGTGTACCCCGCAATCACGCCTGACTGTTCCAAGCGCTCAAGCCGTCGTTTGCACGGTGTTGCAGATAGCCCGACACGTTCGGCCACTTGCACAAGAGACATCCGGCCGTCTTCTTGCAGCGCGCGGATTATGTCTCTGTCGATCTTATCTGTAGTGATTGCCACTCATAAAACCTGATTTTAGCATTCTAATTCTCTAAAAATATCGGTTTCGAGAGCAAAATCAATGCAATCTGACCAAAGCTTTGGACGTAACATGCAGTCATGCCGCGGGCATGTCTTTGAAGGGAGCAAACCTTGACCCTTGTCATCACGGAAGAGACCGCTCCGGACGGCTATGAGCGCTTGATTTTCGCGCAAGACGAAGCGTCTGGATTGACCGCCTACATTTGCATCCATTCCACAATCTGTGGCCCGGCTGCCGGGGGATGTCGCATGTGGAACTATGGGACGCGCGACGCGGCGCGCGAGGACGTGCTGAGACTTGCGCGCGGGATGACAGCTAAGAATGCCATGGCCAGCCTGGGGCTCGGCGGTGGGAAGGCTGTGATCATCGGCGATGCGCGGGCGGACAAAACACCTGAATTGCTGCGCGCCTTCGGCAAGGCCGTGGAACAGCTCGGCGGGCAGTACTACACCGCCGAAGATGTCGGCATGTCGCCTGAGGATATGCAGATCGTGTCGGAAGAAACCGATTACGCCGTGGGTCTGGAAGATGGTGAGCACGGCAGCGGTGACCCGTCGCCTTTTACAGCCGAAGGCGTGTTCCAATGCCTGAAAGTTGGCGCGCGGGACGTGTTTGGTCACGACGATCTGACCGGATGTCGGGTGCTGGTCCAGGGTTTGGGTCATGTCGGTATGGCGCTTGCGGAAAAGCTGCATGAGGCCGGGGCGTCGCTCACGTGTTCAGATGTCAATGACGCCGCCGTGACCCAGGCGCGCGACCAGTTCAAGGCCGACATCTGTGGTGTGGAGGATGTGTTCGACGCGCAGATGGACATATTCGCGCCTTGCGCTCTGGGTGGCATTCTGACCATGACAACCGCCGAGACGCTGTCAGCGCGGCTGATCTGCGGTGCCGCCAATAACCAACTTGTCGATGATGCGGTGGCTGACGCGCTGAGGGCGCGGGGTGTCCGGTATCTGCCAGACTATGTCGTCAATGCCGGTGGGATCGTCAGCGTGGCGAGTGAAATTCACAAGGCAGGCAAAGGGTATCGCGAGGCGCGATTGAAGGACATCGCCAGGCGGGTTCAGGAGATCCTGGATATGTCCAATCAGACCCAGAAATCAACGACGCGAGTCGCCAATGACATTGTCGACCGGATACTGATCGAAACGCGAAACGCCAAAGCGCGGGTGACGGCATGAATGGTGACATCAGTCCGCTAAAGCTGAATGTGCCAGAGCCGGGCTGCCGCCCCGGAGATACGCCTGATTTTTCCGACTTCGAGATACCAAAGGCCGGCGCGGTCAAACGCCCGCCCGTGGATGTGGCGGCTGATGACATGCGCAACATGGCTTTTTCCATTGTCCGGGTGCTGAACAAGGAAGGACAGGCCGTCGGCGACTGGGCCGGGGCGCTGACGCCAGAGGACCTGCGCGCCGGGCTGCGCCACATGCTGACCCTGCGCGCATTCGATGCCCGCATGCTGACGGCGCAGCGTCAGGGCAAGACCAGCTTTTACATGCAGCATCTGGGCGAAGAGGCGGTCAGTTGCGCCTTTGCCCGCGCGTTGGAACCCGGTGACATGAATTTCCCGACATACCGCCAGGCCGGTCTGCTGATCGCGTCGGATTATCCGATGCGGACTATGATGAACCAGATTTATTCCAACGCCGATGACCCGCTGCACGGGCGGCAAATGCCGATCATGTACAGCTCCAAGGCGCACGGGTTTTTCTCAATCTCCGGCAATCTGGGCACGCAGTTCGTGCAGGCTGTGGGCTGGGCCATGGCCTCTGCCATTTCGGGCGATACCAAGATCGCGGCAGGCTGGATTGGCGACGGATCAACGGCGGAAAGCGATTTTCACGCCGCAATGGTTTTTGCCTCGACCTACAAAGCGCCGGTGGTGATGAACATCGTCAACAACCAATGGGCCATTTCCACGTTTCAGGGCATCGCACGGGGCGGCGTGGGCACATTTGCGGCGCGTGGGCACGGGTTTGGCATCGCCTCCATTCGTGTGGACGGGAATGACTATCTGGCCGTGCACGCGGTGGCCAAATGGGCGGCGGAGCGTGCGCGCCTCGGGCTTGGGCCCACATTGATCGAACACGTGACCTATCGCGCGGGCGGGCATTCCACCTCTGATGATCCGTCCGCTTACAGATCGGGGGAGGAGGCCGCTGCCTGGCCGCTGGGCGACCCGATTGAACGGCTCAAGCAGCACCTGATCGTGCTTGGGGAATGGTCTGATGAGCGCCACGCCCAGGCGGAGGCTGAAATTCTGGATGAGGTGGTCGCGGCACAAAAACAGGCTGAGGCTGTGGGAACGCTGGGCGATGGCAAAGCTCCGTCTCCGCGCGACATGTTCGAAGGTGTCTATGAAACGATGCCGCCGCATCTGATCCGGCAGCGCCAGATCGCGGGGTACTGACCTATGGCTCGGATGTCGATGATCGAAGCCATTCGGGAAGGCCATGACGTGGCCATGGCAGGTGATGACCGCGTGGTGGTTTACGGCGAAGACGTGGGGTTCTTTGGCGGCGTGTTCCGATGCACCGCCGGGTTGCAGGAAAAGTACGGCACGTCCCGCTGCTTTGACGCGCCGATCAATGAGAGCGGTATCGTGGGCACCGCCATCGGCATGGCCGCCTACGGGTTGAAACCGGTGATCGAAATTCAGTTTGCCGATTATGTCTATCCCGCCTTTGATCAGATTGTGTCGGAGGCCGCGCGACTGCGGCACCGGTCAAACGGCGATTTCACCTGCCCGCTTGTGATCCGCATGCCCACGGGCGGCGGGATTTTCGGCGGTCAAACCCATAGCCAAAGCCCGGAGGCGATCTTCACCCATGTGTCGGGGCTGAAGGTTGTGATCCCGTCCAATCCGGCAGACGCAAAGGGGTTGCTTCTCGCCTCCATCGCCGATCCCGATCCGGTGATTTTTCTGGAACCCAAGCGGCTTTATAACGGTCCCTTTGACGGCCATCATGATCGCCCGCTGACCACATGGAAAAAACACCCCCTTGGGGAGGTGCCCGAGGGGGGTGATATCGTGCCCTTGGGACAGGCCAGGATCACCCGCGAAGGTGCGGATGTGACGATTCTCACCTATGGCACGATGGTCTATGTGGCGGAGGCCGCCGCCGCCGAGACCGGGATTGAGGCAGAGGTGATTGATCTGCGCACTCTTTCGCCGCTGGATCTGACAACCATCGCTGCATCGGTCACAAAAACCGGCCGCTGCGTTATTGTCCATGAGGCCACGCGCACCTGCGGCTTCGGCGCCGAATTGATGAGCGTCGTGCAGGAGGAGTGCTTTTACAGCCTTGAGGCGCCAATCATTCGCGTCACCGGGTGGGACACACCCTATCCCCATGCGCAGGAATGGCAGTATTTTCCGGGGCCCGCGCGGGTGGGTGAGGCTCTAGAGCAGGTCATGGAGGATTAGACGATGGGCGTACACGTCATCCGCATGCCCGACATCGGCGAAGGCATTGCCGAGGTTGAACTGACCGAATGGCATGTGAAGCCCGGCGACGTCGTCAGGGAAGATGATCTTCTGGCCGTGGTCATGACCGACAAGGCGGCGGTTGAAGTGCCGTCTTCTGTCGAGGGCAAGGTACTGCAACTGGGCGGCGAGATCGGAGCGCAGATGGCGGTCGGCGCGATGCTCATCCGGATTGAGGTGGATGGCGACGGCAATGAAGCACAAAACGTCGCCGAGCGGCAAGAGGCAACGCCCGTGCCAGACCCCGAACCCGCGCCGGACCCCGTTGCGAAAGAGCCTGACGCCACCACGACATCGATACCCAAGCCCCTAGCGACCAGGACCCGGACGAAAGGCACGAAACCATTGGCCTCTCCCTCCGTCCGCGCGCGAGCCCGGCAAGAAGGTATAGACCTGCGCCAGGTGCCTGGCTCAGGGCCCGCTGCGCGGATCAGCCACGCCGATCTTGATCACTGGATCGCGTCGGGTGGCATCCAGCGGGGTCAGATCACGCGTGGTCCAAGCACCGGCGTCGAAGAAGTGCGCGTCATTGGCATGCGTCGGCGGATCGCCGAGAAAATGCAGATCGCGAAACGGCAGATCCCCCATATCACCATCGTGGAAGAGGTCGAAATCGAAGCGCTGGACGCGCTGCGCGTGGCCCTGAACGACAAACATGCAGGCCAGAGGCCCAAACTGACCATCCTTCCGTTCCTGATGCGTGCCCTTGTGGAAGCAGTGCGCGAACAACCCGATCTCAATGCGCGCTACGATGATGAGGCAGGCGTGATTTACCGCCATGGCGGCGTGCATGTGGGTATCGCGACGCAGACGCCGGGCGGGCTGAATGTGCCGGTCATTCGCCACGCGGAAGCCGGCAGCCTGTGGGACAACGCCGCTGAGCTGACCCGGCTTGCCGATTCCGCCCGCGACGGCACAATCACGCGCGAGGAATTGCAGGATAGCACCATCACCATCACATCGCTGGGGCCGCTGGGGGCACTGGCCACCACGCCGATCATCAATCACCCCGAAGTTGCCATCTTGGGCGTCAACAAGATCCAGATCCGGCCTGTCTGGGACGGCCAGCAGTTTCTGCCGCGCAAGATGATGAACATCTCCTGCAGTTTCGACCACCGGGTGATCGACGGCTGGGATGCGGCCGTGTTCGTGCAGAAATTGAAATCCTTGCTGGAAACACCAGCCATGCTGTTCGTGGAGGGATAAATGCCTGACCAGACATGCAGATTGCTGATCATCGGTGCGGGGTCCGGTGGCTATGTCTGCGCCATTCGCGCGGGACAATTGGGGATCGATACGATCATCGTAGATGCCGACCGCCCCGGGGGCACATGCCTCAATGTGGGCTGCATTCCATCCAAGGCGCTGATCCACGCAGCGGACGAATTTCACCGCATCGCGGCGGTGGGTGCCGGCCCGCTCGGCATAAAAACCGCCGCACCGCATATCGATCTGTCCCAGACGGTCGCGTGGAAAGATGGCATCGTGGATCGGCTGAACGCAGGCGTTTCATCCCTGGTCAAAAAAGCAGGAGCAAAATTCGTGCCGGGCCACGCGCGATTTCTGGACGGCAAAACCGTGTCGGTCACGGATGCCGACGGGCAGACAAGCGAAATCCGCGCCGATCATATCGTGATTGCCACCGGGTCCGCCCCGGTCGAGCTGCCTTTCGCGCCCTTTGGCGGCAACGTTCTGTCCTCCACTGAGGCGCTGTCGCTGTCGGACGCGCCCGCAAGCATGGCGGTGATCGGTGGCGGATATATCGGGCTGGAACTTGGCACGGCATTTGCAAAGCTCGGCACGCAGGTGACGGTGGTCGAGGCCGAAACCCATATCATGCCGAGCTATGACAAAGCCCTCGTTGCCCCGGTCGAACGTCGTCTGAAGGCCCTCGGTGTCACCGTGTTGACCGGAACCCAGGCCCAAGGCTACGGGGACGGCCCGCTGTCAACGGATAGCGGTGATGTGGCCGCCGACAAGCTGCTTGTGACCGTCGGTCGCCGACCCCGCACAAAGGGCATCGGGATTGAGGAATTGTCCCTCACAATGGCGGGTCCCTATGTGCGTATTGATGCAAACTGTCAGACCTCGATGCGCGGCATTTACGCCATCGGTGACGTGACAGGCGACCCAATGCTGGCCCACCGCGCCATGGCACAGGGCGAAATGGTGGCAGAGATCATCGCAGGCCACGCTGTGGAGTGGGATAAGCGTGCGATCCCTGCTGTTTGCTTCACGGACCCCGAAATTGTCACATGCGGCGCGCTGCCCGGCGATATTGACGACACAGAGGTCAGCGAATTTCCCTTTGCGGCGAACGGTCGGGCCATGACCTGCGAGGCAGAGGACGGTTTCATCCGTGTCGTTTGGCGCAAAAGCGATCAAGCGGTCATGGGCATTCAGGCGGTCGGGTCGCAAATTTCTGAGCTGTCATCCACCTTCTCGCTGGCGATCGAGATGGGCGCGTGCCTCACCGATATCTCTGCCACCGTCCACGCACACCCGACCCAGTCCGAAGGCCTGCAGGAAGCGTGTTTAAAAGCCTTGGGGCACGCGTTGCATATCTAGCGGTCGGTGTTTTTGGCGCTGTCGATGGACAAGCCAATGGTCAAGAAAGCCGCGCAGACCAGCGCGCGTCTATCAACCCGTTCATTGGCAATACACATAGCTTCAAGGTACATGTTTTACATCGCAGTTGCGTTTTGAGGGGCGATCTTGAAACGCAAGAAATTTGCACTTTGGCCACGTGCTTGGCACCTGTCGGTCCATAAAAAACGCGTTCCCACGCGAGCGCAAATTGCCATTCCCTGACCAGTCAAGATGCTACGCAGCGGCCCGTCAGAGGACGCATGCGCTGCAGGAGCAAAGTCCAAAGGCACATAGATGTCGGCAGTGCGGACGAAGCGGCCTTGTGCAGCCGCAGCTTTTTCTGACGCAGCATTGATCGCTCTTGCAGCAAGCTTTTTTGGGAAGCGGCCCATGTCGCCGAAGCGGACATTTCCCCCCGCTATCTGACGCAAAATTCAAACCGTCCCTTGACTGTGAAGCGCTCGAAATTGAAGGGAGCCGTATTCGGAGACAAGAGTGGACTGCCGGCTCTCACGCGATGCGAATGGTCCGCCCGATCCGACCGGGAGAAGCTTGGTCTTATTTGGAGAAACAGGTGTGAAGACACTCGAAAGGGTCCTCATCAAGATCAGGCAACGGACGCTCACGTGCAAAACGAAACTTATTTTTGAATGACGCCGGGTGTTGGTCAATCATGCTGGACAGATCATCCGAAATGAAATTTGCTTTGGTTGTGACGAAGCAATCAGGACAAGTGTTTGGCTGGTCGCGGTATTGTCGTGGAAGCGCAATGGAACAATCTCTGGAATAGCCAATGTCACTCAGTTTTGACCCGTCTTCCGTATCGTTTGAGCCCTCTCACTTCATTGGTGGCCAGACGATTGCCGATACGGGAAAAATTGCGGTGGCGCGCCCTTCGGATGGACAGCTCTTTTCTGACTGCCCAATTGCCGGCCCTGACCTGGTGGATCGGGCGGTTGAGGCTGCACACGCGGCTGTCAAACACAGCGGCTGGTCCCGGTGTCAACCGCGTGACCGGCTGCGCGCGCTGGTGGCCTGGGCAGATCTGATCGAGGCGCATGCCGAAGAGTTGGGCCGGATTGAAGCAGTGCCATCAACGCGGCTGATCCATGAGGTCGTCAATGGCGAAATCCCGGTCATTGCCGAGCAGATCCGCTTCTTCGCTGAGCTTGCGGACAAGGAAGGCGGGTTTCTGGCACCCACGGCGGACACCCAGCTTGGATGGATTGAACATGAACCTTACGGGGTGATCGGCGCGATCACGCCCTGGAATTTTCCGATGTCGATGGCGGTTTGGAAGCTGGCACCGGCCTTGGCCGCAGGCAATGCTGTCGTCCTGAAACCGTCGGAGATGACGCCCTTTTCCACCGTTCGTCTGGCGCAACTGGCTGAAAAAGCCGGAGTGCCCAGCGGCTTGATCAATGTCGTTCAGGGCGATGGGGCCACCACCGGCACGGCGCTGACCGGCCATCCCGGGATTGGCAAGGTCTCTTTCACCGGTTCGACGCGCGCGGGGGCTGCGATTTCGGAAAATGTTGCGCGGACAGGGCTGAAACCCGTCACGCTGGAACTGGGCGGCAAGAGCCCGCAGGTTGTGTTTGCCGATGCCGAATTTGACAAAACCGTTGATCGTGTCATTCGGGGCATTCTGCCCAACGGGGGCCAGGCCTGTGTTTCGGGGTCCCGTCTGTTGGTCGAAGAGGCCATCGCCCTACGCCTGATAGACGCGGTAAAAACCCGCATGCACGCCATCCGCCCCGGGCCCACCTGGGTGGCGGAGACAACCTATTCTCCGGCCATATCCGAACAGCAGCGCAGCCGGATCGACAGGATCGTTCAGGAAACAGTTGCAGAAGGCGCGGAACTGATCTGTGGTGGCACCCCGATTGAGCGCGAGGGGTATTTCTACACACCGACCATTCTGGGCCATGTCACCCAAAGCTCTGCTGCGGTGCGTCACGAGGTGTTTGGCCCGGTTCTGACGGTGCAGACCTTCCGCGACGAAGACGAAGCGCTGGCCCTTGCCGACCATCCGGAATACGGGCTTTGCGCCGGGGTTCACACGCAGAACATGTCGCGCGCAATCCGCATGGCGCGTGGTATTCAGGCCGGGACGGTCTGGGTCAACCGTTATGGCCGGTCGCGCGACCACATTCTGCCCACCGGGGGATACAAATCGTCGGGAATTGGTAAGGATTTGGGGCGCGAAGCCTATCTAGGTGCGATGCGCAGCAAAACCATTTTGGTAGATCTTTGAAGGAAAGCCGATGACCACGTACAAGATTGCAGCGATCCCGGGCGATGGGATCGGCGTTGACGTGACCCAGGCCGCGTTGGAGGTCGCCACCGCGGCCCTGACGGGTGCGGCGCTGGAGATCACGCAATTGCCGTGGTCCTGTGACCACTATCTGGAAACGGGCCGCATGATGCCCGAGGACGGTATCGCAAACCTGCGAGGCTTTGATGCGATCTTTCTTGGTGCGGTGGGCTGGCCTGAAAAAGTTCCGGATGCGGTGTCCTTGCACGGGCTGCTTTTGCCGATCCGCAAGGAATTTACCCAATATGCCAATATCCGCCCACACCGTTTGTTGCCCGGTGTCGAAGGGCCATTGAAGGCCAAAGACTTCGACATCCTGTGCATTCGCGAAAATACCGAAGGCGAATATTCGGGTGCGGGTGGCCGGGTTCATCAGGGGCAGCTGGGTGAGGTCGCCGTGGAAACCTCTATTTTCACGCGCACCGGTGTTGAACGCATCCTGCGGTTTGCGTTTGATCAAGCGCGCGCGCGGCGGGGGAAGCTGGCCTCGGTGACGAAGTCCAACGCGCAGAAACACTCAATGGTGTTCTGGGATGAGCTGACGCGGGAGGTGTCACGCGACTACGGGGATGTTGAGGTGACGAGCTATCATATTGATGCCATGGCGGCGCGCATGGTCATGGCGCCGGAAAGCCTGGATGTGGTTGTCGCGTCAAACCTCTTTGGTGATATCCTCACCGATCTGGGGGCGGCGATACAGGGCGGTCTGGGGTTTGCGGCCTCGGCCAACATCAACCCGGATCGCGATGCGCCCTCGATGTTTGAGCCGGTCCATGGGTCGGCACCTGATATTGCCGGTCAGGATATCGCCAATCCGCTGGCGGCGATATGGTCGGCGGCCATGATGCTGGATCATCTGGGAGAGGCCGCGACAGCCGCGCGCATCCTGAGCGCGATGGAGGCTGCCACGGGTCAGGGCATCGGCACCCGCCCGGGCCAGAACACCACATCCGAGATCACCGATGCGGTGCTGAAAGCCCTGTAAGATATAAAAAACCTGGAACCGCCGTCAGCCAATCATGTCTTTGAACCGGTAATAGGCCCCCACGACCGGCAGAAACCATGGCCGTCCTGTATACATTGGAATTGCGGGCCAAGACATATCCGCCAGCGGATTGGTGCCCTTGCCCAGGATCATATCCGCCAGAACCACGCCCATCTGGTTTGACATCTGCGCCCCGTGACCTGAATAGCCCATGGCGTAATACATGCCATCCACCTGGCCTGCACGGGGCAGCCGGTCTCGGGTCATATCCACCAGACCGCCAAAGCAATAGTCGATCTTTGCACCCGCAAGGGCCGGAAACGTCTGCGCCAGCCCGTCGCGCAGAATTCTGGCAGACGCGGCATCGCCCGCGGGATTGATGGTGCTCGAAAACCGGGCGCGCCCGCCAAAAATCAGCCGATTGTCCGGCGACAGGCGGAAATAGTGCCCGACATTGAGCGAGGTGACATAAGTCCGGTTTCCCGGCACGCTCGCCGCGATGTCTGCGTCGGTGAGCGGGCGTGTCACGATGATGAAACTGCCAACAGGAATGATCCGGCGGGTGAAGTGGCGGAATGTCTTCGATGCGAACTGACCTGAATAGGCCCCGGTCGCCACGATGACATGACGCGCGGAAAGCGCACCAAGCGGCGTGGTCAACTGCCAGCTGCCGCCGTCGCGGTGCATCGCGGTGACGGGCGCGGTCTCATGCACATCGCCACCATGGCGCGTCACGCCCATGGCCAGCCCGTGCATGTAGCGCCCCATATGCATCATCGCACTTTTGGGATAAAGCATCCCGGCATACGCTGCGGTTGATTGGATTTCACCGGCCAGATCCGCCTGATCCAGATACACCACGTCGCTGTCGGCTTCTTTGCGGATCAGGTCGCAGGATGCCTTGAGCCCGGCCACATGGCCCGGTTTCGACGCGATTTTTAGTTTTCCGCTGCGCCGGAAATTGCAGTCAATCTGCTCGTCCTCAATCACCTGTTCAATCTGATCAATCGAAGCATCATAGGCCTGATAAAGCCGCCGCGCACCGTCGGCCCCAAAGCGCGCCATGGCATCGCCATAGCCGTGGGCCATGCCGTTATTGAGATGCCCGCCATTGCGGCAAGAGGCGCCGTGACCCACCTCGCGCGCCTCCAGCACCGCCACTTTGCACCCTGACTTGGCCAGATGACGCGCCGCGGAGAGACCGGTAAAGCCACCGCCTACGATGGCGACGTCATACTGACCTTCCACCTCGGTTTTTGCACGGTCGAACCGGGGGGCTGTCGCTTGCCAGTACGATGTCATCTGCATGGGAGTGCCTCAGAGACCCACGACACCGGGCAGACCGCCAATATCCGCGATTTCGGTATAGCCATAACCGGGGGCCGCCGGTTCATGGCCCCGGTTCACCCAGACCTTGCCGCCAAAGCCCATATCGGTGGCGGTCATCAGATCATACCGGAAGGACGAGGACACATGCAGGCACTCCTCGGGCCCGCACCCCAGTTGATCGAGCATGAATTCAAAGGCGCGGAATTGCGGCTTGTACGCCCCGGCATCTTCGGCGCTGTAGACATGCGCAAAAGGTGCGCCCAGTTTTTCCACGTTGTGCGGGATCAAATCGTTCATTGTGTTGGACAGGATCACCAGCGGAAATTCCTGAGCAACCTTCGCCAAGCCGGCCGGAACATCGGGATGCGGCCCCCATGTGGGCACGCGGGCGTAAATCTCGTCGCCCTTCGCGTCTTCATACGCCAGCCCATGTTTTTTACACGTCCGTTCAAGGGCTTGGCTCACAACCTCTGCATAGGGCTTCCACGCCCCCATGATTTCATCCCGCCGATAAGCTGCAAAATCCGCGATGAAGATTGCCAGCTGCTCGGCGTCCAGAAGATCTTGATAAAGGTCCTGCGTTGCACCGGCCATGTCAAAGTTGGTCAATGTGCCGTAGCAGTCAAAGGTGATAAATTTCGGACGGAAAGCCATACAATCTTCCTTTGCAAGTTTCGCTGGTCCAGCCAGCATTCCGTTTCGGTCAGGCTAACTCGGGCCATTGCCAACTTGCACTGCAATTCGCGAGGCTTTCGGCAGATAATGCCAAATAAATTGGCAGGCTCGGCAGGTGATGCCTACGAAGGTGACCTAACCTTCAAGCAATCTCGACTTTGAAATGTGGATCAACGGGGCGGGCTTTGAGCCGTCGTTTTACCCTGTCCACTCCTAAGAGTAAGGAATGAACCGTGCAACCTGAAGAGATGCTCGCATCCCTCGTCGCGTTTCCCACAGTGGTCGGGTCCTCCAATGCTGCATTGATAGATTTCATACGCCATGATCTGGCAAAATACGGCGTGACTGCCCAGATCATTGCCGGGCCCGAACGCGACCGGTTCAATCTGTTTGCCACAATCGGCCCGGTCGACACGCCCGGCTACATTCTGTCCGGTCATCTGGATGTCGTGCCCGCCGTCGAGCCCGAATGGCGCGCCGACCCTTTCAAATTGCGGTCCCAGAACGGCTGCCTCATCGGGCGGGGCGCTGTTGATATGAAGGGGTATGTCGCGGCTGTGTTGTCTGCTGTACCGCAGTTGGTCGGGATGAACCTGCAAAAGCCGCTGCACATTGCCCTGTCCTATGACGAAGAGGCGGGATGCCGCGGCGTGCCTCATTTGATTGAAAAGCTGCCATCCCTCTGTGCACAGCCATTGGGCTGTTTTGTCGGAGAGCCATCGGGAATGATCCCGGTGTTGCGGCATAAGGGGAAGGCCACACTTCAACTGACTGCGAGGGGCCAAAGTGGTCATTCCTCGCGACCTGAGCTGGGCAAGAATGCGATCCACCGGCTGCTGCCTGTGTTAAGCCGGGCCGCGATCTTGCCGGACGAATTGAAGCGCAATGGCCACCGGCATGAGGCGTTTGTGCCGCCTCACTCGACGGTTCAGATCGGCGTGATCGAGGGCGGTCAATCGGTCAACATCATTCCCGACCATGCCAGCGCCTTGATTGAAGCGCGCGCTGTTCCGGGTGAAACGCCACAGGATGTTCTGACGCCGCTGACGGACATGACGCAAGGGGAGAGCGACCTCAGCGCCAAGATCATTGCAAGCTATCCTGCGCTGGACCTTGATGGTGGCTCTGCGCTGGCGCGGGTTGCAACCGAACTGGCGAACGCTCCTCCGATCGACGCGGTAAGCTATGGCACAGAGGCGGGGTTGTTCCAGCAGGCGGGTATCCCGGCCATTGTCTGCGGCCCGGGCGACGTCAAGCGCGCCCACCGGCCTGAGGAGTTCATCACCCGCGACGAACTTCATGAGGCCCATGACTTTGTCCTCAGGCTGGCCCGGCGGCTGGCGTAAAACAATCTGCGGTTGGGTGACGTGGATTGAGTGTTTCCTTCGGCGCAATCCCAATCCTCGGCGGCAAATGCGGATATATTCGGCCGACCTTGATGGCAGCCGCAGAGGTCACCCTTATGAGCACATACCAGTTGTCCCATTTTGGTCAGGATCACCTGGATCAGGCCGTGATGCTGTCACAGGCCGAACAGTGGCCCCATCGTCGGGAAGACTGGGACATGCTTTGCACACTGTCCCAGGGTGTGGCCGCCATGCGTGACGCCGCGGTCGTGGGCACGACATTGCGCTCGGATTACGGACCGGACGTGTCGATGATGAACATGATTATTGTGGCCCGCTCCGAACGGGGTCAGGGGCTTGGCCGCAGATTGATGAAGGCGGTTATGGACACGGCCACCGACCGCGAATTGCGGCTGGTAGCGACCGAACTGGGCATACCTCTCTATGAGAAGCTGGGGTTTCGGGCCGAGGGTGAGATCGCGCAATGTCAGGGGATGATTGAGGCGCTGGACGCCCCCGTCAGCGATGTGGTCGCGGCTGATGTGGCAGATATCGAACAGATCATTGAGATAGACCGCCAGTACATCGCCGCCGATCGCAGCGCATTGCTGCGCTGGTTGGGTCAACACGGCACACTGGCCAGCATACGCGCAGATGGCGGTGAGATGACCGGATATGCCGCATTGCGCCGGTTTGGACGCGGCCACGTGATCGGTCCGATTGTGGTGCCAGAGCTGGCGCAGGCAAAGGACCTTATCCGGTATCTCGCGGCGCCGCTGAGTGGTGAATTCATCCGCATCGACACTGACACCACACTGGGGCTCTGCCCCTGGTTGGACAGCATCGGCCTGAAGAACGCGGGCGGAGGGGCGATCATGCGCAAGGCCGCCAAGACGGATCCGCGCCCGGTGTTCGGCCTGTGCAGCCAGGCGCTTGGATAAATCAAGGAGCAACACATGCTGAGCAATTCCCTTGTCGAGCAGGACCGCGCCCATTGGGTGCATCCGGTGGCGTCGCTGCGTGGCCATGAAACGGCCGGTGTGCGGATCTTGTCCGGGGCCAAGGGCGCATGGGTCACCGATTTTTCTGGCCGGAAAATTCTGGATGGTTTTTCCGGCCTCTGGTGCGTCAATGCAGGATATGGACAGCAAAGCCTGATCGATGCCGCCACGCGCCAATTGCAAGACCTGTCCTACGCCACAGGGTATTTCGGGCTTGGGTCAGAGCCGGCCATTCGTCTCGCCTCGGAGCTTGCGGACCGGGCACCCGGGGATTTGAACCACGTATTCTTTTCGCTTGGCGGGTCTGATGCAATAGACAGCACGATCCGCTATATCCAGCTTTATCAGCATGCCATGGGCACAGCTGAGCGCGATCAGTATATCTCTTTGGAATATGGCTATCATGGGTCCAGCTCCTTGGGCGCGGGGCTGACCGCACTGCCGGTTTTTCACAACGGATTTCAGGTGCCGCATCGCTGGCAGCATAAAATTCCGTCGCATTACATCTACCGCAATCCTGTCGGCACCGACCCAGACACAATCATTGCCGCTTCCGTGGCTCAGCTGCGCGCCAAGGTCGAAGAGATCGGCCCCGAGCGTGTGGCTGCCTTTTATGTCGAACCCATTCAGGGCTCGGGCGGGGTTCTGGTGCCACCGCCCGGTTGGATGAAGGCGATGTGCGACACCTGCCATGAACTGGGCATCCTCTTTGTCGCCGATGAGGTCATCACCGGATTTGGCCGCACAGGGCCGCTGTTCCTAAGTGCGGAGGACGGGATCGAGCCGGATTTCGTCACCGCGGCCAAGGGACTGACCTCGGGGTATGTGCCCATGGGCGCCGTGTTCATGTCTGACAGGATTTACCAGACCATTGCCGATGCCATGGGCCCAGAGGCTGTCGGCCACGGCTTCACGTATTCCGGCCATCCGGTATCGGCGGCAGTCGGCTTGGCGGCACTGGACCTGTATGAGGGAGGGCTGTTGGAAAACGGGCGCCGTATGGGATCGCGGCTTGCAAAAGGTTTAAACAGCCTCTTGGATCATCCCTTGGTGGGGGATGTGCGTGGCCGCGGCATGCTGGCCGCCGTTGAACTGGTGACAGACAAAGCAGCGAAAACACCTCTGCCTGCGGCCACGGTCCCGGGTCAGCGCCTCTTTGACCGTGCATGGCATGCCGGGCTGATCATCCGGGCCTTTGGCAATGGTGTGCTGGGATTTGCACCGGCACTTTGCTGTAGCAAAGATGATATTGATCAAATCGTTGAGCGCACCCGTATTGTTCTGGATCAAACGCTTGAAGATCCGGACATCCGTGCAGCGATGAAAGGCTGAACATGGCGCTTCTCTATCTGTCTTCGCCCGAGCGGGGCGCGATCTGGAAACCACTTTTGTCAGCGGCGCACCCCGACATTCCCTTTTGGGATGGCGCGGAGGAGGTGCAGGACCCGGCCGCCGTGCGGTTTGTCGCGTGCTGGATCGCCCCGGATGATCTGTTTGAACGATATCCGAATATCGAGCTTTTGATTTCGGTAGGTGCAGGCGTCGACCAGTTCGATTTCGATGCACTGCCGGACCAGGTGCAGGTCGTCCGCATGATCACCCCCAGCATCTGCGAAATGATCCAGGAGTACGTCACGTTGGGCGTTCTGGCGCTGCATCGCGACTTGCCCATTTACCTGCATCAGCAGCGCGAAACCCAATGGGGCACCCGCCGCATTCAACTGGCCCGGCGTCGCCGGGTGGGCGTGATGGGTCTGGGGCAATTGGGTCTCGCAGCCTTGACGGCGCTTGAACCCTTCGGTTTTCAACTTTCCGGATGGTCGCGATCCCGCAAGGAACTCACCGGGATCACCACCTTTGCCGGTGCCGGGGAATTGCCTGCCTTTCTGGCGCAGTCCGATATTGTCGTTTGCCTGTTGCCATTGACGCCCGAAACCCGCGGAATTCTGGGCCAGGATCTGTTTGCCCAGTTGCCCAAAGGTGCAGGGCTTGTGCAGTGCGGACGGGGCGAGCATCTGGACCAAAACGCCTTGCTTTCGGCCTTGCAGACAGGACAGGTGTCTGCGGCCATTCTGGATGTGACCGATCCCGAACCCCTGCCTGAAAACCATGCCTTCTGGTCACATCCCGGCGTGATCCTGACCCCGCATATCGCGTCCGAGACGGATTTCGAAGAAGGGGCCGTATTCTGCGCGCGGGCCATTGATGCGTATCTGTCAGGCGCTGCCATTCCGGGGCTGGTCAACAAGGACCGGCGCTATTGAGCGGATCACCATTGCCCAAAAGTTAATTTCGTCCGGAAACAATATTAAACAGATTGTTCTGTGTGGTCGCTGATTTCAAAGTTTTCCGCGCCCGCTGCCGTGTAACGCTTTTCCCAGCGTCGAACTTGGAAAAACAGGCTCGCCACAGAATTTCTGCGGTCAGCCACCCGGCGGTCAAGACGCTGATGCCGGTTAGAAAAACACGCAATCTGCGCCGATTGCACCTGGGACTCAACTGATGGAAGGCACCTCAAGACCCTTCCACGCACTTGCCAACTGAGAGGAAAACCTGATGACAGACAAACGTCCAACCAATTGGGCCGCTGGCGACGACCGCATGGTCGAAGACGCGATCCGCCGCGGGGCCACGCGCCGAGACCTGCTGCACATGCTGATGGCTGGCGGGGTCGCCACTCTGACAGCCGGCACCATTCTGGGTCGCGCCACGGCCGCTGTTGCCGCCACACCTGTATCGGGGGGTATGATCAAGGTGGCGGGGGCGACATCGTCCACGGCTGACACGCTGGACCCGGCCAAGGCCTCCAATTCAACCGATTACTCGCGCATCTGTTCGATCTACAACCGACTGACCTTCCTCGACGGAGACGGCAGCGTTCAGATGGAACTGGCAGACAGCGTTTTGTCAGATGATGCGAAGACCTGGACTGTGACGTTGAAGCCCGGTGTGACGTTCCATTCCGGCAAGTCGCTGACGGCCCAGGATGTGGTTTATTCGCTCATGCGCCATCTGGATGAGAGCGTGGGATCGAAAGTAAACTCGATCGCCGCGCAAATGGAGAGCATCACCGCAGAAGGGGATAGTGTCGTCAAAATCGTGTTGGCGTCGCCCAATGCCGACCTGCCGATCATTCTGGCGCTGCATCATTTCATGATCGTCGCCGATGGAACGACCGATTTCTCGATGCCGGATGGGACCGGTGCCTTCAAGGTCGAAAAGTTTGAGCCCGGCGTGACATCGATCATGGTGAAGAACGAAAATTACTTCAAAGACAGCGGGCCGCATCTGGACGGTTTCGAGTTCTTTGGCATTCGTGATGAGCCTGCCCGCGTGAACGCCCTGTTGTCCGGGGACGTGCACGTGGCCTCGGCGCTCAAGCCGCAATCACTGCGTCTGGTGGAATCGGCCGACAACGTCACGACCGTGCAAACCGCGGCTGGCAACTACACCAACATGAACATGCGCCTGGATATGTCACCGGGCGACAAGGCCGATTTCGTGGAAGGCATGAAATACCTCATCAACCGCGAGCAGATCGAGAAGTCCGTCATGCGGGGCTTGGCCGTCGTGGCCAATGACCAACCGGTGCCACCTGCGTCCAAATACTTCAACGCGGACCTCAAGCCGCGCGCGTTTGACCCCGAAAAGGCCAAGAGCCTGTTTGAAAAAGCAGGTGTTCTGGGTCAGTCCATTCCGGTCATCTGCTCGGACGCGGCAAGCTCTTCTGTGGATATGGCCACGGTCATTCAGCAGGCTGGCAGCACGATTGGAATGCAGTTGGATGTCCAGCGTGTTCCGGCAGATGGATACTGGTCGAATTACTGGCTGAAAGCGCCGATCCATTTCGGCAATATCAATCCGCGTCCAACGCCGGATATTCTATTCTCGCTGCTTTACGCCAAAACCGCCAAATGGAACGAAAGCCAGTTCCTGAACGACAAGTTCGACAGCATGCTGATCGAAGCGCGCGGTCTGTTGGACGAGGCCAAGCGCACGGAAATCTACGGCGAAATGCAGGCCATGGTGTCAAACGAAGCAGGCACGGCGATCCCCGCCTGGCTGTCCGGTGTGGATGCGATGAGCAGCAAGGTCAACGGCCTTGAGGCCAATCCGCTTGGCGGCCTGATGGGCTATGCCTTTGCCGAACACATCTGGCTGGAGCAGTAATTGGATCTGAATGATCCTGTCAAAGGGGGCCGCGCACACCGTGGCCCCTATTCAGAACACGCTGAGCGGATAAGGTAAGACATGAATAGCATTATTCTCCGGCTTATCGTCCAAAGGCTTGGCGTCATGCTCCTGACGCTGGTTATTGTGTCGTTTACTGTTTTTGCAGCGGCCCAGATGTTGCCGGGGGATGTGGCCGAAATTCTGTTGGGCCAGGCGGCGACACCCGAGGCCGTTGCCGCGCTGCGTGAGGCGATGGGGCTGGATCAGCCGGCGCTCGTTCGATACGTCCAATGGTTGGCCGGGATGACGCAGGGCGATTTCGGCCTGTCTTACGTGACCCGCGAATCCATTGCTGACCTGATTGCGGGCCGTCTGCAGAACACTTTGCGCCTGGCGGCAATCACGACGTTGTTCTCGGTTCCGCTGGCGTTGAGCCTCGGCATTCTGGCCGCGCTTTATCAGGGCACGAAGTTTGACCGTTTTGTTTCAACCATCACGGTGACCGTGATTTCTGTGCCGGAATTCATGGTGGCCACCATCGCCGTGCTGATCTTTGCGGTCTATCTGAAGTGGCTGCCCGCGCTTAGCTATGCCAATGAAATCACGTCGCTTTGGCAGATGCTCAAGACCTTTGCCATGCCGGTCATCACGCTGACCTTCGTCATCTCGGCTCAGATGATCCGGATGAGCCGCGCGGCGGTGATAGATACAATCAACACACCCTATTGTGAAATGGCGCTGCTGAAAGGGGCCAGCAGGAAACGTGTCGTTCTGGTCCACGCTTTGCCGAACGCGCTTGGGCCCATTGCCAATGCCGTGGCGCTGTCACTCTCCTACCTCCTGGGGGGCGTCATCATTGTTGAGACGATCTTCAACTATCCCGGTGTGGCCAAGCTGATGGTGGATGCGGTGGCAACCCGTGATCTGCCGCTCATCCAATCCTGCGCGATGATCTTCTGTTTTGGGTATCTGATGCTGATCATGCTGGCTGATATCATCTCGATCCTTGCCAATCCGAAGTTGCGCACATGACAACCCTGACAAAAGCGATCGCCCACAAGTCCGGCTACCATATCAACCTTGTGGGTTTGAGCAGTGCCATCGTGATCCTGTTCTGGGCCATCGTCGCGCTGTTTGCGCCTTTGCTCACACCCTATCCGGTGGGGGAAATCGTCGATTGGGATTACTTCGGCCCGTCCTCTTCTGCCTTTTGGCTGGGTACGGATTACCTGGGTCGGGATGTATTCTCCCGCATCCTGATGGGCGCGCGGTTCACGGTGGGCATTTCGCTCGCGGCTGTGACGCTGGCCTGTTTCATTGGCGTGACGTTGGGCATGGTCGCCGCCGTGATTGGCGGTATGTTCGATCAGGTGCTCTCGCGCTTTCTGGATGCGTTCAACTCAATCCCGTCCAAACTCTTTGGTCTGGTTGTCGTGGCTGCTGTTGGCAGTTCGATCCCGGTTCTGATCCTGACCCTGACGGCGATCTATGCGCCCGGATCCTATCGGTTTGCCCGTGCGCTTGCGGTGAATATCAACACGATGGATTTCGTGACCGTGGCGCGTGCGCGGGGGGAAGGCACGGTCTATCTGATCCGCGAAGAGATACTGCCGAATATCCTGGGCCCGGTCCTGGCGGATTTTGGTCTGCGGTTCGTCTTCATCGTGCTTTTGCTGTCGGGTCTGTCCTTTCTTGGTCTGGGGGTGTTGCCGCCCAATGCGGATTGGGGGGCTCTGGTCAAGGAAAACATCTCGGGGCTGCCCTTTGCCGCGCCTGCGGTGATCTATCCATCAGTCGCCATCGCGTCGCTGACCATTGCCGTCAACATGCTGATCGACAATCTGCCCAAGAAAATCCGTGATCGCGAGGACTGAGCCGTGACCGAACAGATTGTGCAGCTCAAGGACCTCTACATCAACGCCACCACAGATGCGGGCCGGCGGGTCGAGATCATCAAGGGCATCAGCTTTGACATCGCACCGGGGGAAATGCTGGCCCTGATCGGGGAAAGCGGATCAGGCAAGACGACCGTTGCGCTGTCACTGATGGGATATGCGCGCACCGGATGTCAGATTGATGGCGGCGAAATCGTTGTGGACGGGCAGGACATGATGAAACTGTCCGAGGCCGGGCGCGCCCGTCATCGCGGGGCCACTGTATCGTACATCCCGCAATCGGCGGCGGCGGCGTTTAACCCGGCCAAAACCCTGATTGATCAGGTGATCGAAGTGGCGCGCATTCACGATCTCATGCCAGCCGAGGCCGCCCGGGAAAAGGCGACCCAGCTTTTTCGCGCATTGGCGCTGCCCGAGCCCGACACCATCGGCGAACGGTATCCGCATCAGGTGTCAGGTGGCCAACTGCAACGCCTGTCCGCAGCGATGGCGTTGATCAACGACCCCCGTTTGGTGATCTTTGATGAGCCGACAACAGCCCTTGACGTGACCACGCAAATCGAGGTGCTGCGTGCGTTCAAGTCGGTGATGAAACAGGGTGGCATATCGGGCGTTTACGTCACCCATGATCTGGCTGTTGTGGCACAGATCGCCGACCGTATCGCTGTTCTGAAGGCCGGTGAGGTTCAGGAAATCGGCACCACCCAGCAAATCCTGCACGCGCCCAAACACCCCTACACCAAAGAGCTTATGGCGGCGTTCGAACCCAAAGCCTTTGAGGGCTTCGCCACGGACACCACACAGGACGCCACGCCGGTTCTGGGGGTGCACAATGTGTTTGCGGGCTACGGGTCCAAAGGGTCAGACGGGATGCCTGCGGCACTGATCCTCAAGGATATCAATTTCGATCTGATGCCCGGCAAAAACCTTGGCGTCATTGGCGAATCCGGCAGCGGTAAATCCACTCTGGCCCGTGCCGTGGCCGGGCTTTTGCCGCCCGCGAAAGGGCAGATTGCGTTCGCGGGTCAGCCCCTGCGTCCGGACCTGCGCCACCGCACCAAGGACGAGTTGCGCCGCATCCAGATCGTGTTCCAACTGGCGGATACGGCGCTGAACCCCAACAAGCCCATTGGCAAGATACTTGGGCGGCCGCTGGAGTTTTATCATGGGTTGAAGGGGCACGCCCGCGAGGCGCGCGTGGATGAGTTGCTGGACATGGTGCGTCTGCCAAAGTCGATCAGACATCGGCTGCCGGGCGAGTTGTCCGGTGGGCAGAAGCAGCGGATCAATCTGGCCCGTGCCCTTGCGGCGGAACCCGAGCTTATTCTCTGCGATGAAATCACATCGGCGCTCGACACCGTGGTGGCGGCCGCGATCCTGGATTTGTTGAAAGAGCTGCAGCGCGAATTGTCGCTAAGCTACATGTTCATCAGTCACGACCTCTCCACAGTCGAAGCGATATGCGACGACGTGCTGGTGATGTACAAAGGCGAGATTGTGGAACGCATGCCGACCGCTCAAATGCGGGACGGGGCGCAGCACGCCTATTCGCGATTGTTGATCTCGTCTGTGCCACAACTGGACACGCATTGGCTGGACGCGCTTGAACAGGATCCGGACATCATCGCCCAGTTTTCTCAGCGGTGATGGGGCGGTGATGGGGCGGTGATTTTGGCTGGCCAGCTTCAGGTGGCGCTCATGGACTCAGGGAACAACACATCCAGCGGCAGGTGGTTTTTCACAAATGGCGATTTGATCACCACGTAGCTGAAATACTTCTCGATCCCGGCATCAGATGAAAGCAAGCGCTCCATGATTTCCTGATAATCCACCACACCGCTTGTGACGAATTTCAAGAGGTAGTCATAGCCGCCTGAGATCAGATGGCATTCAACGCAATTGTCGATTTTCTCAAACGCGCTCTGGGCCCGGGCAAAGTCGATCTGCCGGTGGTTCTTGAGGGTGACTTCGGTGAACACGATCAAAGACTCACCCAAACGCTTCAGGTCAATCTGTGCGGAGTAGCCAGTGATATATCCTGCATCTTGCAGTTTTTTAACCCGCATCAAGCAGGGGCTGGGGCTAAGATGCACCAAATCAGCCAGTTCCACATTGGTAACACGTCCATTTTTTTGCAACTGGCACAGTATGTTAAGGTCAATTCGGTCAAGTTTTAGATTGGTCATGAGCTTCACCCTATATGCCACTGCCATGACAGAATATTATGCTACACCGGCTGGCAAGAAAATAAAAGGAAGGTCAGTTGACAGGCTAGAGATCGGTCGTCCAATGCGGATCAATCCTGAAAATGAGCAGGATGTTTTGTTCCAACACTGAATACGGGAGTATCTAGCGGATAACCCGAATAGATTTGACCGGGCCAACCAACACTATGGACCTTTGATTGATGCCCGCACCGCTGCAAATCGTTCAGTCTGACTTAAGCCTGCCCAAACAGGCGGACGTTGTGGTGATCGGTGGGGGCATTGTGGGCGTGTGCACGGCCTATTTCCTGGCGCGGCGCGGTGTGGCGGTTGCCTTGGTCGAGAAGGGCCGCATCGGCGCGGAACAATCCAGTCGCAACTGGGGCTGGTGCCGCCAGATGAACCGCGACAAGCGCGAACTGCTTCTGGCATCCCGCAGTCTTGAACTGTGGGAAGACATTCAGGCCGACACGGGCGAAGCCTTGGGTTTCTCGCGCTGTGGGTTGCTCTATCTGTCAGACGACGAGGCCGAGCTTGAAGGGTGGGCCAGTTGGTGCGACTGGGCCAAAGGCGAAGGCATCAGAACCGAGGTTCTGACCTCTGATCAGGCCACGCAAAGGGCCAAGGCCAGTGCAAAACCATGGAAAGGCGGTGTCGTTTCGCCAACCGACGCTGTCGCTGATCCCTCTGCGGCGGCACCGGGCATCGCGCGCGGGGTTCAGAAATATGGCGGCACAGTCCATCAATTCTGCGCCGCACGCGGGGTTGAACGCAGCGCGGGTGCCATCAGCGGTGTCGTGACGGAACATGGCACGATCAAAACGTCGCGCGTTGTTTTGGCGGGTGGCGCCTGGGCCTCGTCTTTTTGTCGTCAGCTGGGGGTCTCCATGCCGCAATCCTCGGTGCGCAGTTCGATCCTTTCGATTGCGCCGGGGGCAACTGGGCTGCCTGCTGCGGTGCATACTCAGGATGTTTCCATCACCCGGCGCGGCGATGGTGGCTACACGCTGGCCGTGTCAGGGTTGGCCCGGTTCGACCCCACGATGCAATCGCTGCGCTATATGCATCGGTTCTGGGCGATGTTCTTGCGGCGGCGTGCCTATCTGAAGCCCGGCGGATTGCAGGCGTTTCTGTCTGGTCACGAAACCCTGGGCAAATGGGATATGGACAAACCCACCCCGATGGAGCGCACCCGCGTTCTGGATCCGTCCCCCGATCACGGCACGATCGAAGAAACCCTGCGCCGCGCGCGGCTGCTGTTTCCTGAATTGGGGGCGTCACGGATGCAAAACGCCTGGGCGGGCTATATCGACAGCACCCCCGATGGCGTGCCCGTGATTGACGAAGTGGCCCCGGGCTTCATCCTTGCGGCAGGCCTTTCGGGCCATGGGTTTGGCATCGGTCCGGGGGTGGGCCAGATGACGGCTGATCTGGCGCAAGGCAAAACGCCTGAATTGCCCCACCGCGCCTATAGCCTTGCGCGATTGCAAAAAGGCGCGCTGAATGTCGCGGAGGTCTAAAGCGCACGGGCGATGTGGCTCTGGAAGCGCCCAATGTGGAAAGGGGTCGTGTCGGTCAGGCTTTGCCCGGTCAGCATCGTCTGGGCCATCTCGGCCCCGACACCGGGCCCAAGCTGGAACCCATGCCCGCAAAACCCAAAAGCGTGAAATAGCCCCGTATGACGCGCGCTTGGCCCCATCACCGGCAGCATGTCGTCCACATACCCTTCGCAACCCGACCAGGTTCGTATGACGGCGATCCCCCGCAAGGCAGGGATCAGGCGGGCCAGCGCCTCGATCTGGTTAAGGGTTCTGATTGGGTTGACCTTTGCATGACCGGGATCCAATGCGACGTCTTCCCGCGGACCGCCGCCAAACACGATATTGCCGCGTTCGACCTGACGGCAATAGATGACGTCCTGCGGCTTATGGGCCCAGACCCCGACAACAGGCTCGATACGATGCGCAAGCGGTTCGGTCACGCCCATCTGGGGCGCGTAGGGCGTTATGGGGGCAGGCTCGTCCAGCCAAGCGGCCACCCGACCACCCCAGGCACCGGCTGCGTTCAAAAGCAGATCAGCCTCGATTGTTTCACTTGGGGTTTTAATCTGGAATCCGCCACCCATTGGGGCCACTGACACCACCGGCGTATGATCGCGGATCACCAGCCCCTTGCGGGCCGCCGCCTGCGCAAAGGCCGGGGCCACAAGGCGGGGATTGCCCGACCCGTCATTGGGAGAGAATGACCCCGCAATCGCATCGCGCGAAAAGAAGGGAAACCGCCGACGCAGTTCGGCCTGATCCAGCAGTTCAAGCTCCAGCCCATGTCCCTCGGCGGCTTTGGCAAAGCTCTGCATGTTCTGCAAAGCCTCTTGGTGGAAGACCGCCCGAATATGACCGGTGGCGCGAAATTCCACATCACTGCCCAGCAATCTCTCAAGCTGGTTCCAAAGGGTCAGTGAATGATGCGCCAGGGCCATCTGGCGGAAATCACGCCCCTGCCTGCGCACATTGCCAAAACTGGCAACCGTTGCCCCGGCACCGACGGCGCCACGATCAATCAGGGTCACTTTCAGCGATTTCGGCGCCTTGGGATGCGTCAGCAGGAAAAACGCACTGGCCGTGCCCATCAAGCCGCCGCCAAGAATGGCAATATGCATCGCAATACTCCTTTCTGTAAGGGGACACGAAAACACATCTTGCGGCAATGACGGGTTTGGGGGCACCATATAAGTCAAACCTATGGGGGATCAGCCATGCGCGCCCGACAATTGGAAGTGTTCTGCGCCATCATGCGCGAAGGCTCTCTCACCCGTGCGGCCCAAGCCCTGAACACATCCCAGCCTGCTTTGTCACAGCTTTTGCGACACGCCGAGGATGAACTGGGCTTTGCCCTGTTCAAGCGGATCAAAGGGCGGCTGGTTCCTACCCAGGACGCGCATGAAATATACCCCGAGGCAGACCGGTTGTTTCAGGATCTCGCGGCACTGCGGCGTCGCACCCATGACCTCAAAGCCGGTCGGCGCGGGTTGGTGCGCATGGCCGCATCGGCCCCCCCGGCCATGTCTGTGGTGCCGCAGGCCCTGACATTGTTTCGGGCGCAACATCCTGAAATCACGGTCAGATCCCATATTGCCCCCCTGGATACGCTGGTGTCCATGCTGCTGCACGGAGACGCCAATCTGGCCCTTTGCATGAGCGGTGAGACATTGGCCGGTTTGCACTCGGAACGCCTGGGGCAGGTGGGTTTCGTTTGCCTGATGCCTGACACCCATCCCCTGGCCGCTGAGGACGGGCCGCTTGACTTTGACAACATGCGTGATGAGGCACTGATCACCTACCGACATGCCACTCTGCCGGGTCGGTTGCTGGCCCGGAAAGCACAGCGCAGCAACATGAATTATCGCCCCGAAATAGAGATTGATATGTCGATCTCGGCGCTGTCCTTTGTTCAGGCCGGGCTGGGCCTGGCAATTGTTGACGCGCTTTTGCCATGGCACAGCTTTTCCGGTGTGAAATCACGCCCCTTCGCGCCAGAGCTGGTGTTGCCAATGTCCCTTCTGACCCATGCCGAGCGAGAGCTGTCTGTTGCAGAAGGCCTTATGCGCGACAGCCTGCGGGAGGTCTGTGCGCAAGCAAGCCCATAAGCCATCCTTATTGGATGCCGTCAGATCGGTCTTGGACGACCATACCGCGGCTTCGCCAGAATGAAGGCCACATCACGTGAGAGGCTTTCATGACCTGGCAGATCGGCGTCGATATCGGCGGCACGTTCATTGATTTTTGCGCGCATAACGACAACACCCAAGCGCTGCACACGATCAAGGTTCTGACAACACCCGACAATCCCGGCGCAGAGCTGCGCAGCGGCCTTGAAGAACTGGAGACCCGCCATCAGGTCGCGCCATCGGACACGATACGTTTTGTCCATGGCACAACCGTGGGCATCAACACCATCATCCAGAAGAAAGGCGCCAAACTGGCCCTGATCACGAATGCCGGGTTTGAGGATGTTCTGGAACTGGGCCGGCTGCGCATGCCCGACATGTATTCGCTGTTCTGCAGCTCAGCCGAGCCCTTGATACCGCGCGACCGGATTTTTGGCATCTCGGGCCGCATGACGGCGCAAGGCACCGAGGGCGCGCCGCTGAACCTGACCGAGCTGCAAGCCATCGCAACGACCTGCCGCAATGACGGTGTCGATGGGGTCATCATTTCGATGCTGCACGCCTATCAGTCCCCGATGCACGAAGACGCGGTGAAAGCCGAAATCACGCGTCTTGCGCCTGATCTCTTTGCCTTTACCTCTTCTGAAATCTGGCCCGTTGTGCGCGAATATGAGCGCAGCACGACGGCGATCCTGAACGGATATGTGCACCCTCGTGTGGCGGGATATCTGGGCGGGCTTGAGACCACGCTGAAGGAACTGGGCGTGCCTGCCCGCCCTTTGCTGAGCAAATCCAACGGTGGGTTGATGCAGGCTGAGACCGGCAAGCGCAATTGCGTGTCCATGCTGCTTTCGGGCACGGCATCGGGGGTGACCGGGGCCAGTTGGCTGGCGCGCCAGGCCGGGGTGGACCGTGTGTTGACGCTCGACATCGGCGGCACCTCGGCGGATGTCGCGCTGATCATTGATGGGCAGCCACAATTCGGCAAGGACGAAAGGATCGGGGATTACCCGCTGCATATTCCATCGGTCTCGGTCAGCTCTATCGGGATCGGCGGCGGCTCGGTCGCGCATGTCGACGCGTTCGGGGTCTTGAACGTCGGGCCAGAAAGTGCCGGATCAACGCCCGGGCCTGCGTGCTATGGCCAAGGTGGCACGCGTGCAACCCTGACCGATGCGCTTGCGGTTTGTGGCTATCTGGGCCACGCGCCGATGGCCTATGGCCAGTTGACGCTGGATATGGGTCGCGCCTTTGCGGTGATTGACGACATCGCGCAAAAGCTGGGGCGGGATGGCCCCGCCACCGCCGAGGCGATCATCCGCGTGGCCGTGTCGGAAATATTTGTCGAGGTCGAAAAGCTCGCCTCACGGGCCGGGATTGACCTGCGGGATTACACGCTGATGCCCTTTGGCGGCGGCGGCCCAATGCTGGGGGCCATGCTGGCGCGTGATCTGGGAATGCGCCATGTTCTGGTGCCCCATCGCCCGGGTGTGGTGTCGGCCCTTGGCGGTTTGGTGTCTGATCTCAAGGGTGATTTCGTGCGGGCGCTGTTTGTGCCATGTAGCGCGACCTCGGTGGAATTGCTGCAGCAGGTGACGCGCGAACTTATCGCAGACGGACACGCGTGGCTGTATGAAAAGCAGGGATTTGAGGCCGATGGAGACACCCTGATTTCAGCCGAGATGCGCTATGCAGGGCAGAGCTTTGAAGTCGATGTGCCCCTGAAACAAGACTGGATCGTTTCAGGCGACATCGCGGCAATCCGCAACGCCTTTGACCAGCGCCATCAGGAGTTGTTCGATTTCAATGATCCCAAGGCCGAGGCGGAAATTGTCAATCTCTGCCTGATCGCGACAGGCCAGAGCAGGCCGGTGCAAATGGAACAGCACCCCACGCGGGCCACTGACGCGCACATTTTGAAACAGGCACCCATGCGCATGGCGGGTGAGACGCACCCCGTCGCGGTTTATGCGCGCGATAGCCTCGCCGCAGGGCACAGGTTCGCCGGGCCTGCCGTTGTGGCGCAAGAGGACACGACCTGCGTCATTCCCCAGGGCATTCAGGCCCATGTGGATGGTCATCTGAACCTGCATCTTCATGTCAAAGAAGGCCAAGCCGATGACTGACACAGATTTTGATCCCGTCGACCTGTCGGTTCTGGCCAATCACAGCCGTGCCGCGGCCGAAAACATGGCCTACACATTGCACCGCACGGCGCATTCCGCCTTTGTGAAGGAAACGCAAGACTTCACCGTGATGCTGTCAGACCCGGGTGGCTGCACCTTTGCCGTGCCGATGGAGCTGGGGGCGACGTGGTATCCGGGCCTGAACTACGGCCGCGCGCTGAAGATGATCGACGATTACCGACCCGGCGACATCGCTTTCACCAACGATGCCTATTCCGGCTATCTGGCCACGCATACCCCCGACACCCATCTATGGAAGCCGATCTTTCATGAAGATGAGATCATCGCCTTTGCCGCCGGTCACATTCACAACACAGATATGGGGGGCGCTGTGCCTGCGTCGCTGTCACGCTCGCTAACGGAAATTCATCAGGAAGGCGTGCGGTTCGCGCCGATGAAACTGATGCGCGAAGGTGCGTTCGACCACACGATCCTGAACATCATGGCAAGCAACGTGCGCAAACCTGATCTGAATATCGGTGACATCAAGGCCCTGATCGGGGCGTTGAACACCGGTGAGCGCAAGGTGAAAGCCATGGTGCGGACCTTTGGGATTGAACGGTTTCGCACCGGCATTCAGGCCATTCAGGATTATGCCGAATGCCAAGCGCGTGACCTGCTGCGCGGGGTGCCCGATGGCACATGGCAGTTTGCCGATTACGCAGATGAGGATTCTGACCATGCCAACCCCTGCCGCCTGAACCTGACGCTGACCATCAAGGGCGATGAGGCGGTGCTAGATTTTACCGGGTCTGATCCGCAATTGGGCAGCTCTCTCAATGTGCCGACAGGGGGGGATCCGCGCCACACGATCCTGCTGGTAGGGGTTTACTATGTGCTCAATACGCTCAATCCGCAGATCCTGATGAACACCGGGCTGACCCGGCCCTTTACCTGCATCACACCCGAAGGCACCGTGCTCAATCCTCAATTTCCCGCTGCCGTGGGCATGCGTTCGCTGACCTGCGCGCGGTTGCGGTCGGTGATCTTTGGCGCGTTTTCGCAGGCGATCCCCGACCGGATGCCCGCAGCGCCTGCCGGGAACAATTGCATTGTCAACGTGATGACAATGGATGAACGGCGCGGGCGCAGTGTGATCTCATCCGTCAATCCGGTGGTGGGCGGCGGCGGGGCCATGCCACACCGCGACGGCACCAACGGGTCGGGCGCTGATGCGGCCTATCTGCGCAATACGCCGATTGAAATCACCGAAATCGAAACCCCTGTCGAGATCACCCGCTACGGCCTGATGCCCGATACGGGCGGGGCAGGGCGCTGGCGCGGCGGTCTGGCGACGGCGCTTGAGTTTCGCGTCTTCGCCCCCGACAGCCGCGTGACGGCGCGCAACCGGGACCGCAGCCGCTTTCGCCCGTGGGGCACGTTGGGGGGCAAGGCCGCTGGCCTGTCTGACATGGTCGTCAACCCCGCGACCGCGCGGGAAAAACGTCTGGGCAATATCGACTATACGGTGTTGCAGCCCGGCGATGTGTTGCACATCCATTCGGCCGGTGGCGGCGGGCGGGGCAGCCCGCTTCTGCGCGATGCCTGGCGTGTGGTACAAGATGTGGCGCGCGGCTACGTTTCGGTCGATGCCGCGGCGCGGGACTATGGCGTGGTCGTGACGGAAGGTAAGGTCGACGAGGCGGCGACGGAGGCCTTGCGCGCCGAAATGGCGGATCGTGACCCTCAGACCCATTTCCACTTCGGCCCGGAACGCGACGCGTTTGAGGCCCTCTGGACCGCAGAGGCTTATGCGCAGATGACGCAACTGATGGCGGACCTGCCGGTGCATTGGCGTTTCTTCGTCAAGACCGAGCTTTTTGCGCGCCTCGGCGAAGAGGCAGAGAGCCTGCAAGCGGCGTTCGAACAGGTGCGTGCTCGCTTCCCGCAGGTGCCGGATGTTATGCCCAAGATGGCAACCCAGCAATGACCGTCACGCCCCGTGCAAAACGCCTAAGTGAGACTGACCGCGAGGTTGTGACGCTGCATATAGACGGTATTGCGACCCGGGCACTTGCGGGCGACACGTTGCTCACAGCGATCTTGCTCAGCAGGGGACGAACCGGCACAGACGCGTTCAATAAAACAACTCAGGCCGGGTTTTGTTTGATGGGTGCCTGTCAAAGCTGTTGGGTCTGGACCACAGATGGGCAACGCCTGCGGGCCTGCGATACCCCGGTTCAAGAGAGCCTCAAGATATTCACCAACGGTGAAAGGGCGGAATGGTGAGTGGCGACCAGATTGTCATTGTCGGCGCCGGACCGGCCGGAATGGAAGCTGCTCTCACCTTAGTGAAATCCGGCCTGCGCCCCATTGTCGTCGACGCCAGCGCGCGGTCAGGCGGACAAATCTATCGACGTGCGCCAGCCGCCCACACGCGCAGCTACAAAGCGATCTACGGTGCAGACGCCTCAAAGGCGCGCCATGTGCACGATGCTTTCGATGCGATTTGCGAAAAAATCGACTATCGCCCGAACACACAGGTTTGGGCGGCACATGACAGCGCAGTTTTTCTGGATGGCCCGGCAGGGCGCGAGGTGCTTCCATACGACAAACTGATCCTGTGCACCGGGGCCACCGACCGGGTGTTCCCCATTCCGGGATGGGAAACGCCGGGGTGTTACACTTTGGGGGGCGCGCAAATTGCGCTGAAATCTCAGGCGCTTGCTCTGGGGGATCCCATCGGTTTTGTTGGTGCGGGACCGCTTTTGTGGCTGGTGGCGTGGCAGCATCTGCGGGCCGGTGCAGACGTGGCCGGTGTGTGGTGCACATCGTCTTTCAAAGATCTGGCTTTCGCTTTTCCCTGGCTGGCCTTGCGTCCGCGCCTGGCCCTGCGCGGCGTGGGCCAGATATTGGCGCTCTGGCGGGCAGGTATTCCTGTCAAGTTCGGTGCGCGCCCCGTGGCCGTCACTGCGGATGCCGATGGTCAGGTCAGCGGATTGAAGTGGTCGGCGGGTCGCAAGACACACTACACCCCGCTTCAGGCTCTGGCGCTCGGCTGGCACCTGCGGTCCGAGACGCAACTGTCACAGCTTTTGGAATTGCCAAGCATACGGGGGCAACATCGCCCGATGATCGATGGTGCAGGGCGCAGCCCGGTTCAGGGTGTTTACTTTGCAGGGGACGGGGCCGATATACTGGGCGCGGATGCGGCACGAACAAGTGGTCGGATGGCTGCAACCGCTTTGCTGAATGATCTTGGGCACCAGCAAACACCGCGGGACATTCTGGGATCCATTCTGACCCGATTGCAACATGCCCGTTTGCGTGCCTTTGCCAAGGGGCTTGCCCGCGCTTTTCCGCCTCTGAGTGACAAACACCATTTGGCATTGTCCGAGGACACGGTGGTTTGTCGCTGCGAAAATGTCAGCCTCTCGGCGGTGCGCGCTGCCGCTGAAAACTGGAAATGCGAAGACATCAATCGGATAAAAGCGATGACCCGCGCGGGGATGGGGCGGTGTCAGGGGCGCTATTGTGGCGCAACTCTGAGCGAGATCGTGGCGGCGCAAACCGGGCGCGCCTCCTCTGACATTCCCGCGCATCGCGCCCAGGCACCGATTTACCCGCTGTCCATCACGTCAGAGAAACGCTGAGCAACTATGTGTGGCACCCAAGCCGCAATCTTTGCTTTGAAAGCGACGTCATGGCTGTTGTGCTGTCTAAACCGGCAGGGCTAATTGACCAGTAGAGACATGCGAGCGGTTGTGAAATCGACTTAGAAGCTCTCAACGACCGCCGATCGTATCAGGCGTTTGGGTTCACCCGACCACATTCGTTTTTCGGGTCATCTGCTGCTTGCACGCGCGGCTGCTGTTGTCGCGTTTTCGCAGTAGCAAACTCTATTGCTGCGCAGAAAAACCTGTTCTGCGAACGCGCGCAGCAGGATTTTGAAGCTTCTGCTCAGGGCTTAAGGCTTAAGGCTTAGGGCTCAGGGCTTAGGGCTTTGGGCAAACTTCCGGCAGTGCATCAATGCAGGTTTAGCATCAGATAGATGCAGTGCGATACAAAGTGAGCTTTCGCCACGTTTGTGCCGAGTGATATTTTTTAAATCTATCAGCTGTCTTAAGACACCAGCCTTAAACGAACATGTCCTGGGTTCGTGCCGTTTGCGGCTGATTTTCAAAGGAACGCGATCAAGGTCGGTGACACGGATATCATGTCTAGCCCTCTTTGTCTGGCTCACGGATCCTGAGTTTTTCTACTGGTGTTTCAGGAACGATAGGTCGCATGTTGAGGTCTTGATGCGGCGTGGTGCGATTGTATTTCTGAGCCAGGCATTGATGGCGATCTGAGCTTGCCTGGTCGCAATGAACCGCTCCGTGTTGAGGAGGATCGCCGCTGAACTCCTTTGAACTCTGTTGAACCGTTCGTTGCATCCGTTCTCCTGGCGCGATCTTGGCTAAATTCGGATTGGCTTGAGGCCATTCATGGCGCGGACTTGGTTCCGAAGTGTTGCCTCAATCGGATGATCGAGCTGCCCTTGTGAGACAGCCGCTTGCGTGTCTTTTGGCGCTGAGAAGGCTACGGATCCCTCTTTTCGCCGCGACCATAGTCCTCGGACCAATGGCGCAACCAGAACGACCCTTGCGGTAGCCATATCGCCAACTCTGCTTTACCCACCGGATCAGAACAAGCCGCAGGGCATCCTCATTTCACAGGACCGGTCGATACGGCAGGGTGATCCGCGCCAGCTCTATCACGCGGCACGTCCGGCGCTCAGACGTCGCCAACGTCTGGCCTGTGTGAAGGAGGGCCTGACGGAGAGCCTCTGAGCGGAAATTTCCGACCGAGAGACACCGGCCAATTTCGTATCTTGCAAAGCTGTGTGATACCATCACCGGA
>JBCCCZ010000010.1:0-39074 GCA_039033255.1 Pseudomonadota bacterium | reverse complement strand
CTATCACGCCCTGACGGTTGCGCCCTCTGACATTGAAAAAGCCATCATCAATCTGCTGCGCTTTCACGACGCGCAAACCGCGATTGTCTTTGCCAACACCCGGTCCATGGTGGCCCGGCTGACGGCGAAACTGTCGAACCGGGGCTTTTCGGTCGTGTCGCTGTCCGGCGAACTCAGCCAGACGGAACGCAACCACGCGCTGCAAGCCCTGCGCGACCGGCGCGCGCGCGTTTGCGTGGCCACCGATGTGGCCGCGCGCGGCATTGATTTGCCGGGGCTCGAACTGGTGATCCATGCCGATCTGCCCTCGAACGGGGAGGCTTTGCTGCACCGCTCAGGCCGCACCGGGCGGGCCGGGCGCAAGGGGACATCCGTTCTCATCGTGCCGGGGCGTCAACGCGGCAAGGCGCAGCGCCTGCTCAAATCCGCCAAGCTGGAGGCCGAATGGGACACGCCCCCCTCCGCCGAAGAGGTGCTGGCCCGTGACGAAGACCGCGTTCTGTCCGATCCGGCCTGGAACGAACCGCTAAGTGCCGAAGACCAGGGCTTTGCCGATAAATTGCTGCAAACCCGCAGCGCGGACCAGATCGTGGCGGGCTTTATCCGCCTCTACCGCGAACGCCACTCCGCCCCTGAAATTCTGGGCAGCGTGCCCGACACCGACACCCGCAAACCACGGGAGCCGCGCGAACATGCCGATTTCGGACCCAGTGTCTGGTTTTCCCTGTCGCTGGGCCGCAAACAGCGCGCCGAACCGCGTTGGCTTTTGCCGATGCTCTGCCGCAATGCCGGGATTTCGAAGAACGCCATCGGGGCGATCCGCGTGCAGTATCAGGAAACCTTCGTCGAAATTGCCGCCAAGGCGGTGCCCGCGATGAAACAGGAACTGGGCCCGGAGATGGACATCGAACAGGGGGCACGGCTGACCGAATTGCCAGGCAAACCGGATTTCGACACCTCCCCCAAAGGGCCACCCGCCGATCGCGACCGGCCGCGTCATGCCGATCAGGATCGCAAACCGCGTGAGGACAAGGCAGGCGAGCGAAAAAAGGACCGCAAGCCCAAGCACACCGGTGCGCCCAAGCCATCGAAACCGGATCACGCGGGAAAGGCCGAGGCCCCCAAACACGCCAAATCAAAGCCGCCGCAGGGCAAGCCCGATAAATGGAAAGCGGATAAATCGAAACCGGGCAAAGCCAAATCGCCAAAGCCCAAAGAGGAAAAGCCCACTGAGAAGCGCCCTCAGCGTATCAAGGGCGCTGCGGACCCATCCCAGCCCATCGGCGCCCGCAAAGCCCGGCACAAGGCTGCAAAACCGGGCGATGCCCCGGCCCGCGTCAAAACCCGCGCGGGCAAAGGCGGCGATGCCAAACCGTTCCGAAAGCCAAAGCGCAAGCCGTGATGCCCGCTACCATCGCTTAAGCGCGGCCTCATCTTCATCCTTGGCCGCGACCCAATCGGTGCCCTCGCCCGTGACTTCCTTTTTCCAGAAAGGCGCGCGGGATTTCAGGTAATCCATCAGGAAATCTGCCGCCTCAAACGCGGCCTTGCGATGCGGCGCGGCGGTGGCGACCATCATGATCATCTCATCCGGGGCCAGCGGTCCGTGGCGGTGAATGACCAACACATCGCCCAGATCGAAGCGATCCATCGCCTCCTCGGCAATTTGGCTCAACGCGGCCTCGGTCATGCCGGGGTAGTGCTCAATCTCCATGGCGCTCAGCCCCCCGGCCACATCCCGCACCACGCCCGTAAAGGTCACAATCGCGCCCACCCCAGGTTCTTGGCCCGTCTGCCGCGCGGCGAAGGCGCTGGCCTCCTGCCCCAAATCAAACGGCGCGGATTGGACGCGGATGTCCATCAGCCCCCCGTCATGGGCGGAAAGAACGCCACCTCGCGGGCATCGCCAAGGGGTGCGTCAAAATCGGAAAGCTCCTGATCCACGGCCACGCGCAGCGCCGACAGATCGGCAAACGCCGCCTCATAGCGCACCTCTCGCGCGCGCAGCTCTTCGACCAGGTCCATCACCGTCGCGGCGTTGGTCTCCACCACATCTTTCGGGCGGCCAATCCGTTCGCGCACCCATGCGAAATAGAGCACATCCATGGTTCAATCCTTCAGATAAGGCACCGATTTGCGGAAATAATCAAACCCGCTGATCAAGGTCAACGCGGCCGCAAGCCACAGCATCCACAGCCCGATCCGCCCCGACCAGATCATGCCATCGAGCTTCCATTGCAGGCCCTGCAAATCCTCCACCTGACCCGTCAGAATGGCGTCCACCATCCCCTGATCCATGCCATCGCTGCTGGCAATCAGGTAGTGTTCAAAGGTGCCCTGCGCGAAGAGAAACGCAATCGCGACCATCTGCGCCGTGGTCTTCCACTTGGCCACCTTCGTGACCTTCAGCGTGCCTGCCGTGTCGCCCAGAAACTCCCTCAGGCCCGAGACGAACACCTCCCGGAAGAGGATCACAGTGGCCGGCAACACCAGCCACGGCGTCCAGTGCGATGACGAATACCCCACAATCACCATCAACGCGATCACCACCATCGCCTTGTCCGCAATGGGATCAAGCATGGTGCCCAACTTCGTCGTCTGCTTCCACGCGCGGGCGAGATATCCATCCGCCCAATCCGTGAGCGCGGCCGAGACAAAGAGGATCAGCGCAAACCAATCCGCCCAGGGGCGCGTGAAGTAAAGAAACATCACGGCCACGGCGGGCGCTGCAAGCAGGCGCAGGATCGTCAGGATATTCGGGATCGTCCAGGTCATGGGGCATGTCTACCCCGTAAAAATCCCTTCGGAAAGATGGCCTGTTTGTTGGCTGCAACAGAGCCGCGCACCGCCAGGCCGTGGAGTGGCGATCCGGGCGTTGGTCGGCGCGCTTTATCGTGCAGCGTCATTCCAGATTTCGAGCCGCGCCCAGCCCCATCAAATCGCCAGTCCGTCACGCCAAAGGCGCGCCACCTACAGTCGGCACACCTCCGGTGTGACGGGCGGCCTGGCGATGCGCGGCGGCCCCAAGGGCCTTGATTCCGCGCGGATTGAACCGAGAGGTCTTGCAACGCGCCATGCTCAGACTGAGTGTCAGCCATACGGACGAAGCCGCCGTTGATGAAGAGCTGTGCTTTTGGTTCGTTGCATTCTGTTCTGTTTCTCTGTTCAGTGACCTTCAAATTGAGTGATTGAAACATTATGGGTGTTAGCCTTGGCAAAATGTTTGATGCTTGATGTTGACGGTGTCCTTGTTGATGGGCGTCCTATCGATGGGAAACGATGGAATTCGAACCTTGAGGAGGATTTGGGAGTGGCTCCTCAAGTTCTCGTGGATGTGTTTTTCTCTAAGCAGTGGAAAGAGGTCGTAGCCGGCAAACGAGACCTGATGGAAGCTCTTTCTGAAAGCCTCACCGCTGCTTCGCTTTCGGTCAAAGCAGAAGAACTAGTTAGCTATTGGTTTTCTATGGATTCCCGTATCGTCGAGTCCGTTTTTGACGATTGTAAGGCTGCGAAGAAACAAGGTGTCTCAGTGTTCCTTGCTACGAACCAAGAGCACAAAAGAGCAACTTACTTGATGGAGAGTATGGACCTGCGCTCAGTCGTTGATGGGATCGTTTACTCTGCTAAAGCGGGACATCAAAAACCACATCCAGAGTTCTATTCTTACGCGTCTCGTTTCGTTGGCTTTCAGCCGAACCAACTTCTGTTGGTAGACGACATTGCTGCCAACATTAAAGGCGCCCACGAAGCTGGATGGGAAGCTGTGCTTTGGGATGGAAGCGAGAGTCTCGCAGACATTTTGCGCCGCAGCTTCAAGTAGAATGGGCTCAGACCGGACATCGGCTCCTTCCTCTCACCCCTTCTCATGAAAATGATCAAACACCTTCTTTGCCAGCGCCGCTGACACCCCCTCCACCGCCTTCAGATCCGCCAGGTTGGCGCGGCTGACCGCCTTGGCCGACCCGAAATGGGCCAGCAACGCGCGTTTGCGGGCCGCGCCAACGCCCGCGATGTCATCCAAAGGCGAGGCGCTGATGGATTTGGCGCGCTTCGCCCGATGCGTGCCGATGGCAAACCTGTGCGCTTCGTCCCGCAGGCGTTGCACGAAGTAGAGCACCGGGTCGTTGTGGCGCAGGGCCTTCACGGTTTTGCCCACGCGGTGGAATTCTTCCTTGCCGAGGTCGCGATCAACACCCTTGGCCACACCGATCATGGGGATGTCGGTGACGCTCAGTTCGGTCATGATCTCATGCACAGCACTCACCTGTCCTGCCCCGCCGTCGATCAGCAGCAGGTCGGGCCAGAGCCCCTTTTCGCGGTCCGGGTCATCCTTCAACAGCCGTTTCAACCGCCGGGTCAGCACCTCTTTCATCATGCCGAAATCATCGCCCGGGGTCAGTTCTTCACCCTTGATGTTGAACTTGCGGTAGTGGTTTTTCATCCAACCCTCAGGCCCCGCCACAACCATCGCCCCCACGGCATAGGCGCCCTGAATGTGGGAGTTGTCATAGACCTCGATCCGCTCCGGCACGCGGGGCAGATCAAACGCCTCCGCCAGACCTTTGAGCAGCTTGGCCTGCGTCGCCGCCTCCGACATCTTGCGCGCAAGGCTTTCGCGGGCATTCCTGAGCGCGGCATCGACCAGCTCCGCCTTTTCGCCCCGCTGCGGCACCAGAATTTCCACCTTGCGGCCAATCTTGGTGGCCAACGCCTCGGCCATCAGATCAGGGTCCTCAATCCCCTGAGACAGGATCAACTGTCGGGCGGCATCCTTGCTGTCGTAGAACTGACCGATGAAGGCCTCCAACACCTCGGCGGCATCCACATCCGCCCCCACGCGGGGATAGAAATCCTTGTTCCCCCAATTCTGCCCGGCACGGATAAAGAACACCTGCACGCAGGCCTGACCCTTCTCCATGTGCAGCGCGATGATGTCCGCCTCATTCACGGTGCGGGGGTTGATGCCCTGATTGGTCTGCACGATCGTCAGCGCTTGTATCCGGTCGCGCAGACTGGCCGCGCGTTCAAATTCCATCGCCTCCGACGCCGCCGCCATGTCTTTCTTCAACCGTCCCTGCACCTCGGTCGATTTCCCACTGAGAAAATCGTCGGCCTGCTTCACCAGCTTGGCGTAATCCTGCGGTGTGATCTTGCCGCAGCACGGGCCCGCGCAGCGTTTCATGTGGTAGTTGAGGCAAGGCCGGTCGCCCGCCTCCACCTCCCGGTCGGAACAGGTGCGCAGCAGGAACACTTTCTGCAATGTATTGAGCGTCCGGTTCACCGCGCCCGCGCTGGCGAAGGGGCCGTAATACCGGCCCTTGCGCGTCTTCGCCCCGCGATGTTTTTCCAGCCGGGGAAATTCATGCTCAGACGAGATAAAGATATACGGGAAACTCTTGTCATCGCGCAGCAGCACATTGTAGCGCGGCTTCAGTTGCTTGATGAGGTTCTGTTCCAACAGCAACGCCTCGGTCTCCGTCGAGGTCGTCAGGAACATCATCGACGCGGTTTCCGAGATCATCCGCGCAATCCGCCGCGTGTGGCCGGTGGGGCGCGAATAGCTCGACACGCGCGCTTTCAGGTTCTTGGCCTTGCCCACGTAAAGCACCCGCGCTTGGCCGTCGAGCATGCGGTAAACGCCCGGCGACCCATCCAGCAGCCGTAGATAGGACTGGATCAGCTCATGCCCCGTTTTGGGCGGTTCAGGATGTGTCTCTTTGGGGGTCTGCTCATTCATTTGCTTTGACGTCTGATTCTGTTTCCCGCTGCAATCTTACCGCGATGAGAGCAAGGGGAAAGCTGTCCCCGTTTCCTGTGGATAAATCTGAAGATAACATCATGGCAGTCAGAAAATTCCGTGTGTTTCGGCGTGCTTCTTTGATTTGCTTAAATTTTAGGCGTCTTTATAACTATCTGATTTTTATTGATATATTTATGGTAATTTTTTAAATCACTGATTTAATTAGCAAATTCTTCATGATGGTTAATCGAAAATGTACGGCGTGGAAAAGTGTCAATCAAACTTGCTTTGTTTTGGTAATCGGAGGGTTTACACCAGCTCAAAAATTCTTGATAAAGAAGATTCTTAAATAATATAATCAACTTTAACGTGTACACCTTTTTGACGTGAAATCGCTGTCACTCCACCCCTAGCACGTCAGGCGTCTGCCACGCCAAGTGCTGCCCGCCGTCCACGCAAATGACCTGCCCCGTGACCGCCTTGGCGCGCAGAAGATACGCCAGAGCCGCGCATATATCATCGGTATCAGCACCACGCTGCAAAACTGTCGCCGCACGCTGACGGGAAAAGTGTTCCTCCGACTGGCGCCCGCCCCGCAACGTCGGTCCAGGGCCAATGCCATTCACACGGATGGCGGGCGCAAGGCTCTGTGCCGCGGTTTGCGTGAACGCCCAAAGGCCCATCTTGGCGATGGTGTAGCTCATGAATTCCGGCGTCAGCTTGCGCACCCGTTGGTCGAGCATATTGACCACAAGGCCTTGCGCGACAGGTTCGCCTTGCGCATCGATGACCGCCTCTGGGGTCTGGGCCGCGAAGGTTTGGGTCAGAACGAAGGGCGCGCGAAGGTTCGATTCAAGATGCCTGTCCCAACTTTCGCGGGTAGCGCTTGCCAGATTGTCATATTCGAAGACGGACGCATTGTTCACCAACACGGTGAGTGACCCAGCCAGCGCGTCCGCCGCCCGGGGAACCAGAGCCTGCATATCCTTTTCCGCCAATAGATCTGCCTGCAGTGCAACGGCGTGGCGGCCCATTGCCTTGATCTCATCAACGACCGCGTTCGCGCTGTCGGCGGAGCTGGCGTAATGCACGGCGACATCATAGCCGTGACCCGCCAATTCAAGCGCCATCGCCCGGCCAAGCCGTTTGCCTGCGCCCGTGACCAAAGCCCGCGCATTCGTGTCTGTCATTCTTTGTCCTCTTAAATCAGCCGTTGAACTTCACGTCAGTACCACACCGACATAGATCACGTAGAGCGCGGTCAAGGTGATCCCCCACGCCCGTCCGATATCTTTGCCGAGGAAGACAAACGGTACCATCAACACCGATGCGCCCAGCATCACCCAAAGATCAAAGCGCAGGAATTCGGCCTGCACCGGAATGGGCCCGAAAAGCGCGGTCACGCCAATGACCGCCAGCAGGTTGAACATGTTCGACCCGATCACATTGCCCAGCGCCACATCCGCCTGCCGTCGAATGGCCGCCATCACGGTGGTGGCCAGTTCCGGCAGGGACGTGCCCAGCGCCACCAGCGTCAATCCGATCACGCTGTCACTCACCCCGTATTGCTTGGCGATGATGGAGGCATTGTCGACCAGCAGGTCCGCACCCAGTGGAAGGCCGACCAAGCCCAGCACCAGAAAGACGCCGATCTGCCACCACGGCATATCCGGGTCGGCGCCCTCCACGTCTTCGGCCTCTGTGGGCGCATCTGAACAGGCTTTTTGATGCCGCAGCGCATCGCGCGCGGCATCCAGAAGAACAAAGGCCAGCACCGCCAAAAGCACCGCAGCCGCCAGCGGGTCAAACACCCCGCGAAAGGCCATCGCGATAAACAGCAGCGAGGCACCGATCATGTAAAGATAAGTCTTCTTGGTATCGCAGGTAGAGGTGTGCAGCGCGGCAATCATCGCAGGCAGGCCCAGCACCAACAGGATATTGGCGGTATTCGACCCCACCACATTGCCCAGCGCGAGGCCCGGTTTGCCCTCCAGCACCGCGTCGATGCTGATCAGAAGTTCTGGCGCAGAGGTCCCGAACGCCACGATTGTCAGGCTGACGATCAGCGCAGGCACACCAATACGAAGGCTGAGGTTCACCGCCCCCTTGACCAGCGCATCGCCCGCCAGAAGCAGGATCACCAGGCCCAGAGCCGCCAGCAACCAGACCGAAATCATCGCTTGCCCTTCTTTCGCGCCGGGCAGCAGGGCGTCTTGCCGATCTGGAACTTGTTGCAGTTCGGGCAGCGCATGGAGGCGATCTTTTTCTGACCCGGAAAACGCAGCTTTCCGAACATGGCGAGGATCGCCATGAACACCAGAAATAGGGCTGCGATCTTGCTCAGCACGTCAGAGGCCAAACCGCGCGAAGGCCGCGCGTTCGTCGATCAGGCTGACGGCGTCGTCCATCAATTGACCGCCAAAGCGCTGGAACAGCCCGCGCTTGCGACCAAACTTCGTGAACCGCACCTTGTCGCCGTAAAGCGCTTTCAGTTTGGGTCCGGCGTGGCCGATGCCATCGGCAAGCCCCAGATCAACTGCGTTCTGGCCCAGCCAGAATTCACCGGTGAACAAATCAACCTCGGTGGAAAGCTTGGCCCCGCGACGCGATTTGATCTGCGCAATGAATGTGTCGTGAAGCTGGCTCAGGATGCCTTCTAGGCGCTTGATGTCTTCTTTCTTTTCCGGCCGGAACGGATCAAGCATGGATTTCGATTTGCCCGCCGTATGCACGCGGCGTTCGAAACCCTGTTTGGCCAGAAACTCATGCGCACCGAATGTGGCCGCGATCACCCCGATAGACCCCACGATGGAGCTGTCATCGATCCAGATGTCATCTGCGGCCGATGCCAGCCAATAGCCGCCCGAGGCCGCCACATCCTCCACGAAGGCGTGGACAGGGATGTCCTTTTCATCCGCCAAACGACGGATGCGAGAGCCAATAAGCGAGGATTGTGCGGGCGACCCACCTGGCGAATTGATTACCAAGGCCACGGCGGCCGGTTTCTTGGCAAAGGCCTTTTCAATGACCGGGCCAATCGTGGCATCATTGAGCGCCCGCGCGCCCGAACCAATGGCCCCGGAAAGACGAATGACCGCCACGGTGGGGTGGCGGTTCACAAATGGGATCTTCATGTTCATCCGCCCGATGTAGAGAGCCGGGGGCTTCGAAACAAGGCGGTGGGTGGGGGAGAAATTTCGCGAATTGGAAAATCCCGGCGCGATTGGGCAAATAAGTCACGCACCGTGTTTGGCCTGACGGATGGGATTCGAGTATTTTTGGCCAAAAAGAAGCAGGCCGTTCAGCTTCTGATCCGGTAGCCGGTCTTGAAGATGCGCCAGATCAGGAAAAGACAGATCGCGGTGAAGGCGGCAATTGCCAAGAGAGAGGCGCCAATGCCCACATCCGCCTCCCCAAAGAACGACCAGCGGAAGCCGGAGATGAGGTAGACCACAGGGTTGAAGAGCGTCACCCCTTGCCAGAAAGGCGGCAGCATCGAGATGGAATAAAATGACCCGCCCAGGAAGACGAGCGGCGTGATGACCAAGAGTGGCACCAGCTGGATCTGTTCGAAATTCTGCGCCCAGATGCCGATGATGAACCCAAACAGCGAAAAGCTGAGGCAGGTCATCAAGAGGAACGCGATCATCGCAACAGGGTGCGCGATTTCATAATCCACGAAAAAGAAAGAGGTCACGAGGATCAGCACCCCGATGAACAGCGCCTTGGTTGCCGCCGCGCCGACATAGCCCACCACGACCTCAAAGAAGTTCACGGGTGCCGACAGCAGCTCAAAGATCGTGCCGGTCCATTTCGGCAGGTAAATCCCAAAGGACGCATTGGAGACCGACTGGGTCATCACCGACAGCATAATGAGACCGGGCACGATGAAGGCGCCATAGCTGACGCCCTCGACCTCCTGAATCCGGCTGCCGATGGCTGCACCGAAAACCACGAAATAGAGCGAGGTGCTGAGCACGGGCGACACGAAACTTTGCATCAGAGTGCGCAGAAAGCGGTGCATCTCAAACTTGTAGATTGACCAGATCGCGATGAGGTTCATGTTGGATCCTCTTCCAATAGCCCTACGAAAATCTCTTCGAGGCTGGACTGCGATGTTTGGATGTCGCGCAAGCCCAATCCCGCCTCCGACAAAGCCGATAGCAAACGCGTGATGCCTGTGCGCTCACCCGTGGCGGCATAGGTATACGTCAGACGGCGACCCCCATCCGTGACCTCCAGATCGAACGACGCAAGCGCCCTGGGCAGGGTTTCAATCGGCTCGGTAAGCTCCACATCCAGTTGTTTCTGCCCCATCCGCTGCATCAGCGCGGCCTTTTCTTCGACCAACAGGATTTCCCCGTGGTTGATGACGGCGACACGGTCTGCAATCGCTTCGGCCTCTTCAATGTAATGGGTGGTCAGGATGATGGTCACGCCATCTTCCTTGAGACCGGCCACCACATTCCACATGTCTCGGCGCAGTTCCACATCCACACCCGCCGTGGGCTCATCCAGAAACAACACACGGGGTTCGTGATAGAGCGCCTTGGCGATCATCACCCGCCGCTTCATCCCGCCCGAGAGTGCATTGACCTTTGACTCTCGCTTTTCCCACAGGGTCAGCTTGCGCAAAATGTCTTCTAAAAGCGCTGCATCCTGACGCAGCCCAAAAAGCCCGCGGGTGTAGCGCACCGTGTCGATCACCTTCTCGAACGGCTCCAGCGATATTTCCTGCGGCACCAACCCCACCAATTGGCGCGCCTGACGATACCCTGTCTGTACATCATAACCGCCGATCTGCGCGCGGCCCGAGGACGGAACGGAAATACCGCATAGCGTGGAAATCAGGGTGGTCTTGCCTGCACCATTGGGCCCCAAGAGCGCCAGGATTTCACCTTCCTCAATGGCAAGCGACACGCCCTTGAGCGCCTCAAACCCGTCGCCATAGCGCTTGGCCAAATTCTGAACATCGACAATGGGAGACACGTGAGTCGGCCTTTTTGATACATTGTGGCAAGACTTAGACCATGTGCGCGGCGGCGCAATTGCTCCAAACCGCGTTTCACTTGTGCAAAAATCGCGTAATGGTCTGAAAATCAAGGGGTTGTATCCAAATCGGAAATAATCCCGCCGAATTTCTGTTGAGAATCGGACATCTTTCTGACACGTTTTGGCCGTGGGGGCGCCACGGTTAACTTCGCGGCGCATATGGCAATGGCGTAAGCGCTTCAATGAGTGACCGTCCTAGTATGGGACGTTTTTGTATGGTTTTCCCCCGCTTTCTCAAGCTGGCCCTTGCCTGTGTTTTTCTTGCCGGTTGCGGAGAATCCGTTTCCCGCGATTTTCCTTCTCGAATCCTTGTTGTCGGTGACTCCATGCTCGCCAAAGGCCGGCTCAATGATGCCGCCGTCTCCGATGTGATGGAAAAAACCCTGCGCGAAACGGTGGTGGACCGGTCGACCATCGGCGCACGGTTCCAATACGCGCTGCCCATCTCCGGCGCGGCTGGGATGAACATCACCAAGCAATACGTCCCGGGCGCATGGGACTGGATCGTGGTGAATGGCGGTGGCAATGACCTGTGGATGGGCTGCGGTTGCATGATCTGCGACGCCAAGATCGACCGCCTGATTTCCGCCGATGGCATGACCGGTACAATCCCCGGTTTCCTGAGCAAGATGCGCCAAACGGGGGCGAAAGTGATCTATGTGGGCTACATGCGCAGCCCCGGGCTTACTTCTCCGATTGAGCATTGCCGCGATGAAGGGGCCGCTTTGGAAGGCCGCATCGCAACGCTGGCCGCCAAGGACGCAGGGCTGATCTTCCTGTCGCTTGAGGATCTGGTGCCCCATGGCGACGGCTCCTACCACATGATCGACATGATCCACCCGTCACAGAAAGGCTCCCACGCTATCGGTCAGATCATTTCCAGCGTGATCGGTGGAGCGTAAAGAGATAAACGGAATATGCAGCGAAAGCGCGTCGGCGAGAGCCGGCGCGTTTTTTTCATGCGCAGCGCGTGTTAAGAGACACCCATGCTGTCAGACATCCGCATCATCGAATTCGAAGGCCTTGGCCCTGCCCCTTTCGCGGGTATGCTGCTTGCTGATCTCGGCGCCGACGTCATCGTGGTCCATCGTCCCGGATCAGACGCCGCGCCCTCGCTGCTCGACCGCGGCAAACGGTCAATCATCCTTGACCTCAAAGACTCCGCCGATCTGGACACAGCCCGCGCCCTTGTGGCCCGCGCCGACGGGTTGATCGAAGGTCTGCGCCCGCGCGTGATGGAACGCTTGGGGCTGGGGCCGGAGGCATGCCTGAAGGCCAATCCCAAGTTGGTTTACGGCCGCATGACAGGCTGGGGCCAGACCGGCCCACGCGCCCAGACCGCCGGTCATGATCTGGCCTATATCGGGCTGAGCGGCGCGCTCTGGTACGCAGGCACGCATGGCACGCCGCCGCTCACCCCAGCCACGCTGGTGGGTGATATCGGCGGGGGCGCGATGTATCTGGTGGCGGGCATGCTTGCGGGATTTCTGAACGCAGCAAAGACCGGGCGCGGGACAGTGATAGACGCGGCCATTGTCGACGGATCGGCGCATATGATGGCCTTGCTGATGGCGATGGCGGGCACTGGCACTATGCAAGAAGCGCGCGGGCGCAGCCTGCTCGACGGCCCGCACTGGTGCCGCAGCTATCTATGCGCCGATGGGGCGTGGCTGACGGTGCAAAGCCTTGAGCCGCAATTCTACGCCGTGTTTCTGGACCGATTAGGGCTGACCCATGATCCCGATTTCATCACGCAGTACGATGCCGATCTCTGGCCTTCTCAGGCAGACACGCTGGCGGAGATATTCGCTGGACAGCCCCGCGCCTATTGGCTTGACCTTTTCGATGGCACCGATGCCTGCGTGGCCCCCGTTCTTTCCCCATGGGAGGCCGCGCAAGACCCCCACACGACGCACCGCGAAATCTGGCAAAGGCAGGGCGGCCAGCTCCAACCCGCCCCGGCTCCGCGTTTCGACGGAAAAACCCCACAGGTCGCATCCCCATCGCCTCGGGGCGCAGACGGGAAGGCCATTCGCGCGGAGTTGGTCAAGAAGGGGTGACTGCGGAAATCCCGCCTCCGGAAAGCGCGGTCTTTGAGTATTTTTAGCAAGATGAAATCACGTGGATCACGTCCCGGGCTTCATGTTGCCACAAATACTCCGGGGAGTGCTATTGGTGCGCCATCGCGAGCGGTTCTCGAACCGGTGGCGCACCGCTGGCCACTTCGAGCCCGATGGCGACGGGCAGCGCACCCAACCAAGCTCTCCAACTCAACCAGACCTTGTTGCCCAGCCTGCATCTAAGTTATAGCCTTGCAAGACGAAATCCGGCGAAGGCCCACCCATGCAAATCGAAAAAAACAACCTCCCCGGCGTGCTGATCCTGACCCCGGCGCGCTTTGGCGATGCGCGCGGGTTTTTTTCTGAAAGTTGGAACCGGCAGCGGATGGAAGAGCACGGGATCGACCTCGATTTCGTGCAGGATAATCATTCGGTATCGGCAGAGGTGGGCACCCTGCGCGGCCTGCATTATCAATCTCCACCCCATGCGCAGGACAAACTTGTGCGTTGCGGGCAGGGCTGCATTTTTGATGTGGCCGTCGACATTCGCGTGGGCTCACCCACGTTTGGCCAATGGACGGGCGTGGAACTGAGTGCGGAAAACGGCAAACAGCTTCTAGTGCCGAAGGGGTTCCTGCATGGCTTTGTCACCCGCGCGCCCGACACCGAAGTTCTTTACAAATGCACCGACTACTATGCCCCCCAAAGCGATGGCGGCGTGCATTGGGACAGCTGCGGCGTAGATTGGGGCCTGACCGGCGCGCCGGTGCTGTCTGACAAGGATCAGAACGCCGTCCCGTTCGCCGCATTCGAAAGCCCGTTTGTCTTTTAAGCAACCGTCGCAAGAAAAGGCACAAGCTGCGCCAGCACTTCGTCCGGAGCTTCCTCGGCAAGGTAATGCCCGGCATTGATGGCACCGCCTGAGACTGGCCCGCTGGCATAATCGCGCCAAATGGCCAACGGGTCGTAGAATTTGCCGATGATCCCCTTGGCCCCCCAAAGCGCCAACAGAGGGCACTCTATCTTTTCCCCTGCCGCCCGGGATGCGCGGTCGTGATCGAGGTCGATGCCCTTGGCCGCGCGATAGTCTTCGCAAATCCCCTGCACCACCAACGGGTCGCGGATATGCGTGAGGTAGTCGGCCAAGGCGTCTGGGTGGAAAAGTTCTGATGGCGGCACGGGCCGATCGCAGTGATGCATGAACCACGCTTCCGGGTCGCCGTTGATCATGTCCTCTGGAAATGGCGCGCGCATGGCGAGGTAGAACCAATGTGCGTAGGCGAGCGCGAATTCCATATCAGTGCGCTCAAAATGTTCAAGTGTGGGAATGATATCGAGAAGCGCGAGGCGCGTGACACGAGAGGGCTGATCGAGCGCCAGGCGATGGGCGGCCCGCGCGCCCCGGTCATGGGCAAGAATGGCGAATTCAGCATGTCCGAAATGATCCATCACGCGGCAGATATCGGCCGCCATCGCGCGTTTGGAATAGGCTGCGCTTTCGGCGGAGGCAGGCGGTTTGGGCGACATGCCATAGCCGCGCAGATCCGGGCAGATAACCGTGAACTGTTCCGCCAGTTTTGGGGCTACGGCGTGCCACATGACGTGAGTTTGAGGATTGCCATGGATCAGCACGATGGCCGGTCCGGAGCCACCATAGCGCACACGCTGATCGCCGTCGGGCAGGGTCAGGATAACAGTCGAAAACCCCTCAAAGAAGGCCACGGGTTACGACACCGGCTCAAAGCTGTGACGTGTGAGCGCCTCCAGGCCTTGCTCAACCGTGTCGATGACCACATCAATCTGTTCGCGTTCGATGACAAGCGGCGGGCAAAAGGCCATCGCGTCAATCATCGGGCGGGAGATGACGCCGCGCGCGTAAAGCTCCTTGCCCATCGCCGCGCCCATCACGCCGGGTTTGACTTCCAACTCCGGATGATCAAGCTGCAGCGCGGCAATGAGGCCCACGCCGCGCGTCTCCCCCACAAAATCATGGGATTGGAACTGTGCCAGCGTGTCGCGGAAATAGGCTCCCGTCTCGGCGGCTTTTTCCACCAGGCCGCGCTCTTCAATGATCGCTATATTTTCCAACGCCACCGCCGCACCCACCGGATGACCCGCGCCGGTGAAGCCATGGCCCAGAACGCCAATGCGTCCGCTTTCCTCGGCAATCGGCCCATAGAAGCGGTCATTCACCAAAATGGCGGAGAACGGCACGTAGCTTGAGGTGATCTGCTTTGAAAGCACCATCACATCCGGCTTCAGATCATAGGTCTGGGACCCGAACATGTTTCCGGTGCGGCCGAACCCGTTGATCACCTCATCTGCCACGAAGATGATGTCATATTTGGCCAAAACCGCCTGCACCTTTTCCCAATAGGTCGCGGGCGGGACGACAACGCCGCCTGCCCCCATCACCGGCTCGGCAAAAAAGGCGGCGATTGTGTCGGGCCCTTCGGTTTGGATCAGCGCATCCAGGTCTTCGGCGCAGCGCGTGGCGAACTCGTCCTCGCTTTCACCCTCCTGCCCTTCTTTCCAATAGTGCGGGCAGGTCGTGTGCAGCACGCCCTCAATGGGCAGGTCAAACGAGGCGTGGTTGTAGGGCAATCCGGTGAGCGAGGCGGACGCGATCGTCACGCCATGGTATCCGCGAAGGCGTGAGATGAATTTCTTTTTCTGCGGCATGCCCAAGGCGTTGGAGCGATACCACAGCATCTTCATCACTGTGTCATTGGCCTCCGACCCGGAATTGGTAAAAAACGCCTTCGACATCGGGACCGGTGCCATGCTGACCAGCTTCTCCGCCAGATCAATCACAGCCGGGTGCGCCCGGTGAGCAAAATTATGATAATAGGCCATTTTTTCCATCTGCGCGGTGGCCGCACCGATCAGGCGTTTCTCCCCAAATCCAACGGCCACGGACCACAGCCCCGCCATCGCTTCGATGTAGCGATTGCCCTGGTTGTCAAAGACATAAACACCCTCTGCATTCTCCATGATCTGCGGGCCCTGATCAGCATGCGCCATCGCGTTGGTGTAGGAATGAAAATGATAGGCGATATCACGGGCTTCGGCGGAATTGGGGGCAAGGGTCATGGCGCGCTGTCCTCGAGAAAGAGTTCACCGATGAGCTTGCCCGCCCAACACCACAAGGTCAATTGAATCTGCGCTTTCATTGAATGCAAACCAGAGCGACATAGGTCTGGGCCATGAGCCAGTCAGACGCAAAACCCGTGCCAATCCCGCAATCCCGCCTCGCCCGCGCCACGCGCATGGGCACGATGACGGCGGGCGTGGCGGGCAACATGGCGTTCAACGGTCTGGTGCAGTTGGGGCGCGGGCAACAACCCAACACGCGCGACTTGCTGCTGACGCCAGGCAATATCCGCCGCATCGCAGACCAACTGGCGCGCATGCGCGGCGCGGCGATGAAGATCGGGCAATTGATGTCGATGGACACCGGTGAAATGCTGCCGCCTGAACTGGCCGACATCATGGCGCGGCTGCGTGCGGATGCCGATTTCATGCCGCCCAAACAGCTTCAGACCGTGCTGAATGCCGCCTGGGGACAAGGGTGGCGCAAACAGTTTGCCGCCTTTGACGTGCGCCCGATGGCGGCGGCCTCGATCGGGCAGGTGCATCGCGCGCGCCTGCCTGATGGGCGTGATCTGGCGATCAAAGTGCAATATCCCGGGGTCGCCCGCAGCATAGACAGTGATGTGACCAATGTGGGGCGGTTGATCCATCTGTCGGGGCTGGCGCCGCAAGGATTTGACATGGCGCCCTATCTCGATGAGGCGCGCGCGCAGCTCCATCAGGAGGCCGATTACGAACGAGAGGCGCGTTATCTGGGCCGGTTCCATGACCTGATGCAGGATGAACCTGAGTTTTTGGTGCCCACCATAGTGCCGGAGTTGACGACGAAATCGGTGCTCGCCATGACCTATGTGCCGGGCGTGAACGTGGAAGACGTGGCCCGAGCAGACCAGGCGACGCGGGACCACACGGCCAGCCGCCTGATCGCGCTGATGTTGCGGGAACTCTTTACGTTCCGACTGATGCAAACCGACCCGAATTTCGCAAACTATCGCTATAACGCAGAGACAGGCCAGATCGTGCTGCTGGATTTCGGCGCGGCCCGTGACCTCAACGAGGACATCATCGCCCGCTACCGCGCGGTATTTGCCGCTGGTCTCAGCGGTGACGCGGGCGACGTGGAGAGAGCTGCAGAACGCATGGGAATCATCACCTCCGACACGCAAGAACCCTATCGCAGCCTGATCCTCGAGATGAACACTACCGTGTTTGATCACGTCCGCCGCGCCGAGGTCATGGATTTTGCCACCTCAACTCTGTCGGCCGAGATGAACGAGAAAGGGCGGGTACTCGCTGAGACGAAATATATCCCCCCGCCCCTGCCGATGGATCTGCTTTTCATTCAGCGCAAAGTGGCGGGAATGTTCCTTTTGGCCACACGGCTTAGGGCCCGCGTGCCCGCGCGGGCCCTGATTGAAGAGGCGCTTGGATCAAGCGAGGCGCGCCCGTAAGGGAGCGATGAGCGGCACCGACCTTCACTTGTCGCGCGCCATTGGCTAATCCTTCCACTATGCAGGCCTCTTCTCTTCCTCTCACGCAGGACCTCGTCCTCATCGGTGGCGGGCACACCCATGCGCTGGTGCTGTACAAATGGGCGATGAAACCGCTTCCCGGGGCGCGGGTCACCTTGATCAATCCTGGTCCAACTGCGCCCTATTCGGGCATGCTGCCGGGCTTCGTGGCCGGGCATTACACGCGCCGCCAGCTCGATATCGATCTGGTGCAACTGGCGCGCAAAGCAGGTGCGCGACTGGTCATGGGATCGGCCTTTGGCATTGATCCCGAGGCCCGCTTGATTCAGGTCACAGGCGCACCCGATATTGCCTTTGACGTGGCCTCTATCGATGTGGGCATCACCTCCGCCATGCCCGATCTGCCGGGCTTCGGTCAGTTTGGCATCCCCGCCAAACCGCTGGGTCGTTTCGCGCAAAAATGGCAGGACTATGCGCATGGCACAGGTCCGGCAACTGTCGCCATTTTGGGCAGCGGGGTGGCCGGGGCAGAACTGGCGCTTGCCATGGCGCACCGGTTGGCGCGGCAAGGCCGAGCAGCGAAACTCCATGTCATCGACCGCAACCAGGCTTTCGGCGCTGTTGGACCTACGGCCGCCAAACGGTTGCGCGCGGCCTTTGATCATTATGGGATCACCCTGCTGGAAGGCGCGACGCCCGCGGCCATCACCGCAACCAGCGTCACGCTCGAGGACGGCCGAGAAATCCAGGCCGATTTCGTCACCGGAGCCGCGGGCGCCAAACCCCATGCCTGGCTGGCCGCCACTGGGCTCGCCAATGAGGCGGGCTTCATCCCGGTCGACACCCGCCTGCGCAGTCCGAACCCGCGCGTTTTCGCTGTTGGCGATTGCGCGGACATGACCGCCTCGCCCAGATCCAAAGCCGGGGTCTTTGCCGTGCGCCAGGCGCCCGTTCTCTTTGACAATCTGCGCGCCGCACTGTCTTCCGGGACCGGGCTGCGGGAATATGTGCCGCAGAAGGACTACCTCAAACTGATCTCGCTGGGCGAAAAATCCGCGCTGGCCGAACGGTTCGGGGTGACGGTCTCCGGCCCGCTGCTATGGCGGTGGAAAGACGGGATCGACAGCGCCTTCATGACGCAATTTCAAACCCCTATGGCGGCCCCGTCCCCTGCCCTGCCCTGGCCGCGCGCGAAAGGGGCCCGGATCGACAAGCCGCTTTGCGGTGGCTGCGGGGCGAAGATCGGCATGCCTGCGCTGGCGCGCGCTTTGGGTCGTGGGGATGCAGTGGGCGACGATGCGGGTATCCTTGAGGGCGGTCAAGTGGTCAGCACCGATCATCTGCGCGCGATGATGCTCGACCCAGTTACACTCACCCGCGTTGCAGCGATCCATGCATTGGGCGATATCTGGGCGATGGGCGCAGCACCGCAGGCCGCGCTTACCTCAGTGGTCCTGCCCCGGCAATCGGCGCCAATGGCCGCGCGCAGTTTGGCCGAAATCCATGCCGCCGCGCGCGACATTATGGAACACGCAGGCGCGGAGATAGTTGGCGGTCATTCCACCATTGGGGCGGAGATGACGATCGGCTTTACGGTCACTGGTCTTTGCACAACCAAACCGATCACGCTGGCAGGCGCGCGGGCGGGTGATGATCTTGTCATTACCAAACCCATCGGCAGCGGCGTGATCATGGCCGCCGAGATGATGGCAGAAGCAGAAGGCGCAGATGTGGCGGCGGCACTGACGTCGATGACGCAGTCACAAAGCCTCGCCGCCGCACATCTCGCCCAGGCCCATGCGATGACAGATGTGACGGGCTTCGGCCTGATGGGGCATTTGATGAACTTGGCGCAATCCTCGGGCGTGGGGGCCGAGATTGCATTGGACGCCGTTCCACTGATGGCGGGCGCGCTTGCGCTGTCCTCGCGCGGTACGCGGTCAAGCCTTTACGCCCAGAATCGTGCGGGCTTTGACCATGTCCCGGACACCGATCATCACGCTTTGCTCTTTGATCCGCAGACAGCGGGCGGCCTTCTCGCCGCGATCCCGGATGCTGACCCGATCGTGAAAGCTTTGCAAGCTGACGGGTGTCAGGCCGCCGTAATCGGGAAGATCACCGACCGCGCAGGTCACATAGAAATTGTCTGAAGTGCGGATTTGATGTCATTTGCCACCCGGCCAAGCGCCTCCGGCGTCAGATCTTTGGCCGTGACACGGGCCGCAATCCGCGCGCCCTTGTCTTTGTTGGAGCTGGCATAGGCGGGATCGTAATGCTGTTCTGCCAATGCTCGGCACAGCGCCACATCATCGCCAACGGCGCATAATTGCCCCCATCCATCAACCACGTCATGGCCTCGAAACCGACGCAACACATCAAGCTTTTGCATCAGCGCACGCTTGTCAGCGAGAATATCCTCATAGGCCTTCGCCAGATATCGCGCGCGCGCACCCACCGGTGCATCCAGCGCAATTATGGGTGCGGCGGTCATCGCAGCCCACAGGCTGGGCGGCAACAGGCATTGCCCGATCTTGCTGCTTTCCGCCTCGACCAGCACTGGACGTGTTGGATCAAGCCGGGTCAGCGCTTGGGCGATGGCGGTTTCAAAGGCTTTCTGGCTGGGTTGCGGGTTTCGCTGTTCCCCCAAAAGCGAACCGCGATGTTTGGCCAGACCTTCCAGATCAAGGGTTTGCACTCCCATCCTGGCCAGCCGGGCCAGAAGATCGGTCTTCGCAGTACCGGTATAGCCCGAAAGCAAAACCAGCCTATGCGCGAGCGGATCGTCATAGAGCGCGCGCACGACAAGGCGGCGGAAGCTTTTATACCCGCCCTTGATCGTATCGGCTCGCCACCCGATTTCGCGCAGCATCCAGCCAAACGCACCGGACCTTTGCCCCCCGCGCCAGCAATAGACAAGAGGTCGCCAGGCACCATCATGATGAGACAGGGCGGTTTCGATGTGATCCGCGGCATTGCGAAATACCAACGCTGCACCGCGTTTGCGCGCGGTGAAGGGAGAAATCTGTTTGTACTGGGTGCCCACCAGAGCGCGTTCTTCGTCATTGAGGACCGGCAGGTTGATCGCACCGGGGATGTGATCTTCCGCAAACTCAGACGGGCTGCGCACGTCGATTATCGTATCAAAGTGCAGGGTTTCCAGGTCAGACAAGGCGTTCAAAGCAATCATGAAAAACTATCTAGCGGCTTTGATGAGGACGTGAAATGGCCCCTGACAACATGGGCGCCATTTCACCCCTGCTCGGAGCGCGTTACACGCCTGGGAATGCAATGACACAGGCACGGTCTGGACAGAATACTCTATCCCAGCTCCGCCTTTTGAACTGGATTGCGGCGCCGACGATCCGAGCAATCACGTCTTCAAAAACGACACCTCGTCCTGCCAACAGGTGAAAACCTGATTGGCCGTGTGAGCATACATAGCGACGTGTTCGCCGGTGACCGCACGCATCCTCGTCTCTATATGGGCGTAAGCTGCGTCCATATGAGCGCGGTCGCAAAAGGTCAGGATGGTGAAAAACTGTTGGGTGCGTTCAGCGTCGGTATCCATCGGCGTGTCTGAGACGCGTCGACCCATGGGACGGGCATCGATGATCAACCCTGCATCAAAGAGTTCCTGCACAAATCTCCGATAGGCGTCGATGAAACTTTCTTCATCTGTGCCGGGACGCAGATCGAACGCGGACAGAAGATGAATGTGACCGGGCGTATCCGTTTTGGTCAAGCTCATTGTGCAACTCCAGCCATGAGCGCTTGGCGGTCGCATTTCCGCCATCTCCGAGGCCTGGTCTTTTTGCCGTGCAATGCGGCGCGGTTCTTCGGCCATGCCCGGACAGCGTCACCTCGGCATTTGTTGACTTGTGTCATCATGACTGAGAAATACGGACCTTCGACGCTTTTTGCCCAGACATAATCGCCCATAAAAGCAGCCACAGCAAAGCGTTCAGCGACACGGCAGCTGCCACCAACGGCATACTTGGTTCAGTGCAGTCGGGACTTCAATGAAACTGTGATGTTCATCTTTGCGGGACCGGCGATGACCAAACCGACGAGACTGCCCGATGCAAGACCCGTCAGGTGACGCAGCCCGGCCAGGGCACAGTCATCACATAGAACTCCATGGGTGACGTCGGTCAGATTTGCCGCGATAGTGACCGCGAAAGGAAGCGCCTGATGGAGTTTACAAGAGACGGCATTTCGGACCGTGCGCTGCAGATTGCAGACCGTGTGGAGCGGTTCGTGCGCGACGTGGTCGTGCCCTATGAAGGCGACGCCCGCGTGGGTTTTCATGGACCCTCTGATGCCATGGCGCTCGCATTGAAACAGCATGCCCGCAAAAGCGGTGTTCTAACCCCGCATATTCTGGACGATGGCAACCACCTGACCCAGAGGGAGACTGCGGCGGTTTTGATGCGCTCTGGCCTATCGATCCTCGGGCCGCTGGCGTGCAATACGGCCGCGCCGGATGAAGGAAATATGCTGCTGATCGGCAAAGTGGGCAGTGACGCCATGAAAGAGCGGTTTTTGCAGCCGCTCATTCGCGGCGAAAAACGCTCTGCCTTTTTCATGACAGAACCGGCATCTGACGGCGGCGCTGGGTCCGATCCCATGATGCTGAAAACGACCTGCGCGCCGGATGGCAATCACTGGGTCATTAACGGGCGCAAGGCCTTCATCACGGGCGCCGATGGCGCGGGTGTCGGGATCGTGATGGCCAAGTCGGAGGACGGCGCCTGCATGTTCCTTACCGATCTTCCCCACCCGGCCATTCGGATCGAACGTGTGCTGGATACGATCGACAATGCCATGCCGGGAGGGCATTCGGTTGTGGCGATCGACAACCTGCGTCTGCCTGCAGATCAAATGCTGGGCGAGGCGGGCGAAGGGTTCAAATACGCTCAAGTCCGCCTTGGCCCTGCGCGGCTCTCCCACTGTATGCGGTGGCTGGGGGCGTGCGTGCGGGCGCAAGAGATTGCATCAGACTACGCCAACCGGCGCGAGGCATTCGGCAAGCGCCTGATCGACCACGAAGGCGTGGGTTTCATGTTGGCTGAGAATGAGATCGACCTGCGCGCCGCCGAACAGATGATCTATTGGTGCGCGGACATCCTGGACAGCGGCGCGCGCGGCACGTCAGAGAGTTCCATGGCCAAGGTTTTCGTGTCCGAAGCGCTGATGCGTGTGGCCGATCGCTCGGTACAATGCATGGGCGGCACGGGTGTGACGCAGGACACGATGGTCGAGCAGGTTTTCCGCGAATTGCGCGCTTTCCGCATTTACGACGGCCCCACGGAAGTGCACAAATGGAGCCTCGCGAAAAAGATCAAGCGCGATTGGGAGCGCGGTCAGGCATGAGATTTCAGGCCTCGGGCAGGAGTATTTCTGGCCCAAAAGAAGAGTGTTTTTGACTTCTTTTGGTCCGTAAATACTCAGGGGATTTGCATTCAGCGCAGGTTTAGATCTGACAAAATGCCCGGGATTTTCTTCTTCAGTCCGAAAAACCCTTTGGTCGCGTGAGGCCATGTCAGCGTGTCATAGGTCCGGCGAATATGCGTGATGCGAAGACCTGCTTCTGCCAAGTGGGGTGCGGCTTGGTTCAGCGCCTCGGCCACCGGGCCAACAGGCGCGTAAGGCGTGACGATATCGCGAACACCGGCGCGGGATGCGGCGCTTGAGATGACATGGGCCCAATCTCCTTCGCCCAATTGACCTTCCACGCCAAAATGATCGCATGTACGCGTCACCGCATCCTGCAATGCGCCGAGTGCGAAAGCCTGTGCCGACTTTCCCACCTCGTAGGGGGACCGCGCCTGCGTGGCCTGCACTGCCAAGACGGCTGCAGGCGGGCGGGTGATCACTTGCTCGGGGGTGCCATCCTCTTCGGTGATCAGCAGCAAGAACGGCGCGGACGGCAATGCCTCTGGCAAGGGGAGCGGTTCGCGCGGGTGATCTTCATCCTCGACAAGCGCGTCTGTCTGGCTGGAAAGCTGATGCAGCGGGTTGAAGCGGCCGCCAGTATACTTATTGATGTTGGACGCCCGCGCCGCATAGGTCTTGCCCTTCGTGTGCAGCCCCGCCACCCAGCGCCAGCTCAGCGTGTTGGAGGCCGGATCGCCATCCAGCAAATGACGCAGGAAGAAATCCGCACCCACCTCCCACGGCAGACGCAAGGTGAAGATCCAGATAGAGGCAAACCACATCCGCGCGTGATTGTGCAGATAGCCGGTCGACACCAGTTCACTCGCCCAGGCATCAAAGGCATCAATCCCGGTCTGTCCGGCCATCGCCGCATCAATATCCGCCCGCAGCCCGCGATCGCGCGACACATCCTCCATCGCCACATCAAGCCCTGCGCGATAGGCGGTCCAAACCGATGGGCGCTGTTCCAGCCAGCCTTTGAAGTAGCCGCGCCAGAACACTTCCTGAATGAATTTCTCTGCCGAGGACGGATTGTGGCGCGTGAGAACGGCACGCAGCACGTCCTCTTCCGAGATCAGCCGGTGTCGGATCCAGGGTGACAAGCAAGAGACGTTGCCTCGCTTGTCCGGCCCGAAATCATAGTTGCGCTGCGACGTATAAGTGCGTGCAGTACGGGGCACGAACGCTTCCAGCCGAGCAAGACCAGCGGCGCGCGTCGGGGCGAATTCCATCGCCTCCGCTTCAGGTTCAAATCCGGGCAAAGGGAGGGTCTCGTTCATGTGGGCGTGCTCTCTGATTGTTGATTTCCCTAACGCACAAATAGTCTGATTTTCCGTGCCGTCCCCTGCGTTTGGCGCTTTTCACCGGGCGTGATCGCAATAGGTAGGCGGTGACAGGAGGCGCGATGCTGCTCACGGTGAAAAACCTAACGAAATCCTACACAGGCCCGGATGGGGACACGCCCGTTCTGCGCGGCGTGTGTTTATCGCTTGATCAGGGTGAGACGCTCGCGCTGACCGGCGAAAGCGGGTCGGGCAAGAGCACGCTTTTGCACCTGATCGGCGGGTTGGACCTGCCCGGCGGCGGGGAAATCATCCTGGCTGGCAAGGATGTGGCGGCCATGGATGACGCCGCGCGCGCGGCACTTAGGCGCGATACGGTCGGTGTGATTTTCCAGCAATTCAACCTGATCCCGTCAATGACGGTCGCCGCCAATATCGGATTTCATGCCCGTCTCGCCGGGCGTCAGGATAAAGCACATGAGGCCGCGCTAAGCGATGCTTTGGGCCTCGTCGATCACCTGCATAAATTCCCCGAGCAGCTTTCCGGCGGACAGCAGCAGCGCGTGGCGATTGCGCGCACGCTGGCCGCGCGCCCGGCTCTCGTGCTGGCCGACGAACCCACTGGCAATCTGGATGAAGGCACGGCAGCGGAGGTGATTGACCAGATGCAAGCACTCGTGGCTCAGTCCGGTACGGCGCTGATGATGGTCACCCATTCCACCGCACTGGCGGCGCGCATGGGTCGACAGCTGCATCTCAGCCAGGGGAGGCTGGCATGATCGCCGCAGGGCTTAGCGCGCTGTGGTCCCATTGGTGGCACAGCAAGCTGCAACTGGTGACGTTGCTGTCGGGTCTGGCACTGGCCACCGCGCTCTGGTCCGGGGTACAGGCCATCAATTCGGAAGCGCGGGCCAGCTATGACGCCGCCGCGGCTGTTCTGGGCGAAGGGCGATTTGATCAATTGGTGCCCGCCAACGCAGAGGGCATCGCGCTCGACACTTATATCACGCTGCGTCGTGCGGGCTGGCAGGTATCCCCGGTTCTGGAGGGGGAGATCGGCCTTGGCAGCACACGCGCGCGCATCGTGGGCGTGGACCCGCTGACCGCACCGGGCGGGTCGGGCACCTCCGTGCTGAGCGCGCCGCCAGAGCCGCAGGAGTTTTTGGGAGATGGTGTGATCTTTGCCCATCCCGGCGTGGCAGACGCCTTGACAGAACGGGTGAGCGCGCGGGTTGTGGTGGATACAGGCGTCGCACCTGACACGGCGCTGATGGATGTAGGTGTGGCCGCGCAGCTGCTCGGACGATCCGATCTCTCGCGGCTGATCGTGGCGACAGAGCAACCCATGGGGCTGCCTGCCCTGTCAGACATCGCGCCGGGTCTTATCCGACAGAGCGCGCAAGAGGGCGCGGAGGTCGGGCGGTTGACCGACAGTTTTCACCTCAATCTCACCGCCTTTGGGCTACTGGCCTTTGTGGTCGGGCTTTTCATCGTGCATGGCACCATCGGGTTGGCGTTCGAGCAACGACGCGGCATGGTGCGCACGCTGCGGGCGTTGGGGATGCCTTTGAAAACGCTCATTGCACTTCTGGCCTTGGAAATGGCGGCCTTTGCGCTGATCGCAGGCGGTGTGGGCGTGCTTCTGGGATATCTGATCGCAGGCGCGCTGCTGCCCGATGTGGCGGCGACCTTAGAGGGGTTATATGGCGCACAAATCTCAGGGGCGTTGCGGCTGCGCCCCGATTGGTGGCTGACGGGCATGGGCATTGCCTTCGCCGGAACCCTGATCGCCGCCTCGGGCGCGTTGTGGCGGATTGCACGCATGCCGCTTCTGGCCAGCCCCGGTGGCCGGGCCTGGGCGGTTGCCACGGGCCAGACGCGGCGGTGGCTGGGATTGGCGGCCTTGGCCCTGGCCGTAAGCGCAGCACTGGCGCTGAGCCTGGGACAAGGGCTTTTGCTGGCATTTGCAGGGCTGGGCGCGTTGCTGATGGGGGCAGCGCTGGCCTTGCCCACGTTGCTGGGCAGCGTTCTGGCCGTAGCAGAGGCCCGCGCGCAATCGATTCGCGCGCAATGGTTCTGGGCCGATACGCGCCAACAGGTGCCGGGGTTGAGCCTCGCGCTGATGGCGCTGTTGTTGGCGGCGGCGGCCAATATCGGCGTGTCGACGATGGTGTCGAGCTTTCGAATTACCTTCATTGATTTTCTGGATCAGCGGCTTGCGTCTGATCTCTACATCCAGGCCGAAGACGAACGTCAGGCCGCCGAAATTGAGGCATTTCTTGCACCTGAAGCGCAAGAGATTATGCCGCTGCTCCACGTCGACACGCGGCTGGCCGACGCGCCGGCGGAACTTTACGGCGTGCGTGTGGGGGCCACCTACCGCGACAATTGGGGGTTTCTGGATGGCGCGGATGACGCCTGGCAAACCGTCGCCCAAGGCGACGCGGTGGTGATCAACGAACAGATGGCCCGGCGCGCGGGGCTTTGGGTTGGCGACGATCTGACGGTCGCGCAGGGGATGAGCTTGCCCATCGCCGGAGTGTTTGGAGATTACGGCAATCCGGTGGGTCAAGCGGTGTTGAGTGAGATGACGTTCCTGCAGCTTTATCCCGATATTCGCCCTACCCGCTTTGGCATCCGTGTGGATGACAAGGACGCGGCGCGCGCGGCACTGCAGGATTTTGGCCTGAAGGACCCGCAGATCATCGATCAACAGGTGATCAAGGATTTCTCCCTAGGCGTGTTTGAACGCACCTTCACGGTGACGGCCGCGCTCAATGTGCTGACGCTGTCCGTTGCGGCCTTTGCCATACTGACCTCACTTCTGACGCTCGCTGCCATCAGGGTGCCGCAGCTGGCGCCCGCCTGGGCCATGGGGTTCACCCGCGCGTCGCTGGGGCGGTTGGAGCTGCTGCGTGCTGTGGTTCTGGCGCTTTTGACCATGATCCTTGCCGTGCCGCTTGGTTTGATGCTGGCCTGGATCTTGCTCGCGGTCGTGAATGTAGAGGCCTTTGGCTGGCGTCTGCCTATGTTCACCTTCCCGCTCGATTACGCGAAACTGGCCCTTTTTGGTGTGCTGGCGGCGGCCCTTGCCGCGCTCTGGCCTGCACGGCGCTTGGCACGCACACCGCCTGCCGATCTGCTCAAGGTGTTTTCCAATGAACGCTAAGGCCCTGATCCTCTTTTTTCTCCTGCCGATAGCCGCATGGGCGCAGGGCTTCGCCGGGCTTGGCACCGATGCCGATGGCTTCACCGTGCCAGAACGGGGATATCACTTCACGTTCCCCCGCGATCACGGCTCCCACCCCGATTTCCGCATCGAATGGTGGTATTTGACGGCCAATCTGGAGGCCACAGACGGCACGCCCTACGGTCTGCAATGGACGCTCTTCCGATCCGCGCTGGCGCCCGAAGAGAAAGAGGGCTGGGGCAGCCCGCAAATCTGGTTCGCCCACGCCGCCGTCACCACGCCCGAGGCGCATCACGTGTCAGAACGCATCGCCCGAGGCGGCATAGGACAAGCGGGCGTTAGGGCCCAACCGTTCGATGCCTGGATTGATGATTGGCGCATGGCGGGCCCGGATTTCGACAACCTGCAGCTAACGGCAACCGGGGCGGATTTTGCCTATGACATGACGCTCACCGCCCAAGGCCCTCTGATATTCCAGGGCGATCGGGGCTATTCGGTGAAATCCCGGGAGGGTCAGGCGAGCTATTATTATTCACAGCCCTTCTTCGCCATCAAGGGCACACTGTCTCTGCCGCAAGGGGATATCGAGGTCACTGGAGACGCCTGGCTCGACCGGGAATGGTCGTCCCAGCCACTGGCGGTCAATCAAACCGGCTGGGACTGGTTTTCACTCAGCTTCGAGACCGGCGAGAAGATGATGGGGTTCCGCCTGCGCCAGACCGACGGCGCGCATTTCACCGCTGGCACCTGGATTTCCCCCCAAGGCGAAACCGAACCCTTTGCAAACGGTGTTTTTAACGCCGATCCACAGGACATGTCCGAGGTCGCAGGCCGGCAAATCCCCACCGGCTGGCGCGTAACTGTGCCGCAGAAGGGTGTCGACATCACCGTGACCGCCCTAAATCAAGCCGCATGGATGGACGTCAATGTGCCTTATTGGGAAGGTCCTGTCGTGGTTACAGGCAGTCACCCGGGCCGCGGATATCTGGAGATGACAGGATATGAGTGAAGAGAAAAAGGATCTGACAGTCTATTATGATGGCGCCTGCGCGCTTTGCCAGATGGAGATCGGGCACTACAAAGCGCAGGAGGGATCTGACAAAATCAACTTCATCGATGCGTCATCCGCTGACATGCCAAGCGATCTGGACCGTGACACGGCCATGGCGCGCTTTCACGTGCGACGCGCTGACGGATCGCTGGTTTCGGGCGCTGCAGGCTTCGCAGAAGTGTGGAAAGGCCTGCCGAAATGGCGCTGGGCGGCGAGGTTGTCCGCAATCCCGGGTGTGCTTTGGGTGATGGAGTGGATGTACCGCGCCTTTCTGCCAGTGCGACCGCATCTGTCCAAACGCTTTGGCCAATGGAAGGCGCGCCGGGCATCCTCCTCCTGACATCCCAAGGCCAACAGGGCGCTCTGCCCCCGCGTCTGAGGCGCTCTTACCGGAGTATTTCTGGAAAAGTGAACCAAGAGGCCGGGCGCCCTTGATTTCATCTTGCCATAAATACTCAAAACAGGATTTGCGGCTGGTCCGTGCGTGTGATGTTCCGCGCGCTACCTGGTTTGCAGTGGGCCACAGCCAATCCGGCCATGGCCCAAGGAAAATTCGAAATCAGGCGAGGGCCAGGTTGCCCGCTGATTGACGCCCGTCGCGGCCGGCTTCGAGGTCATAGGTCACGGCCTGACCATCGTCGAGGCGTTGAATACCTGCAGCTTGCAGCGCAGAGATGTGCACAAACACGTCGCTGCCGCCCTCTTCTGGCGCGATAAATCCGAACCCTTTTTCAGTGTTAAACCATTTCACGGTGCCTTTGGCCATCGTGATGTCTCCTTTTAGTTATCGTCCGCACCAACCGGTGGGGCTATTGATGTGAGTGCTCAGTGTCGTCGTAGGATCAACTGAGGCCGAAAGGAAACAGTGGGTCGTCGGAAGAAGCTTAGCACGGCCTACATAGTATCGCCTGTGCCGGAATACCAGAGCAGGCGCACCCTCTTTCTTTCTGCGCGGCCTTCTGCTTACCTATAGCGGAGTAAAAGCGCGGAGCGTGAGCGATGAAAGACCGTGATCTGTCCCATGGTGGCGCACTTCTAGTGGCCTGTCTTGCCGCGCAAGGTGTGACCCGCGTGTTCTGCATTCCGGGCGAAAGCTATCTGGCCGCACTTGACGGGCTTTACGGCTCCGGCATCGACGTGGTGGTGGCGCGTCAAGAAAGTGGCGCGGCGATGATGGCAGAAGCCGCAGGCAAGCTGACCGGCCAGCCGAGCGTCGCTTTCGTAACCCGCGGCCCAGGCGCCACGAATGCCAGCGCGGGTGTACATATCGCAATGCAGGACAGCACACCGATGGTGCTATTCGTGGGCCAAGTGGCAAGCGACCAGCGCGACCGGGAGGCATTCCAGGAAGTGGATTATCGCGCCATGTTCGGGCCACTGGCCAAATGGGTGGCGGAGATTGACCGCGCCGACCGTATCCCGGAATACATCTCCCACGCGTTTCATGTAGCCCAATCAGGCCGCCCGGGCCCGGTGGTTCTGGCATTGCCCGAAGACATGTTGTCGGGGCCGGTGGAGGCGGTGGCCACAACCCCGGCTGCCAGTTTTCCATCCGGCGCGGCGGCCGAGAACGATGTGGCGGCAGTTCTGGACCGCATCCGCGCGGCCGATCGCCCGTTAGTGATTGTCGGCGGCGGTGGTTGGTCGGCGGAGGCAGGCGACGCGCTGGGGCGGTTTGCAAACACCATGGACGTGCCCGTGGGAGCATCCTTTCGTTGTCAGGATTACCTCAACAATGATCATCCTTGCTATGTGGGCGATGTGGGGATTGGCATCAATCCAAAGCTCGCGGACCGGGTGCGATCTTCCGACTGCCTGATTGCGCTGGGCGCGCGGTTGGGGGAGATGACCACCTCCGGCTACACTCTGGTGCGTCCACCCGTGCCGGACCAACCGCTCATCCATATCCATGCCGACAGTTCCGAGCTGGGCCGCGTGTACCGACCCGACCTCGCCATCTGCGCGCGTCCCGGGGTGTTTGCCCGGCAACTGGCCGAAGCGGCTGGCGCGCGCGACGGCGGCGCATGGCTGAGGGAGGCGCGCGCTGACTATGAGACCTGGCAAATCCCGCAGGAGACCACGGGCGATCTGCGCATGGAAAACGTCGTGGCCCATCTGCGCGACCTGCTGCCCGTTGATGCCATCGTGACCAATGGCGCGGGCAATTATTCGGCCTGGCTGCATCGTTATTATCGCTATCGCGGCTGGCGTACGCAGTTGGCCCCCACCAGCGGGTCCATGGGGTATGGCCTGCCTGCGGCGGTGGCGGCGAAGCTGACCCATCCGGATCGGGAGGTGATCTGTCTGGCGGGCGATGGGTGTTTTCAGATGACCTGTCAGGAATTTGGCACGGCCTGCGAATTTGGCGCCAATGTCATCGTTCTGATCTGCGACAACGGGATGTACGGCACGATCCGAATGCATCAGGAACGCGCCTATCCCGGGCGGCCCAGCGGCACCGCGCTGCGCAATCCCGATTTCGCCGCCTGGGCCGAAAGCTATGGTGCGTTCGGGCGGCGTGTAACGCAGGACGATGATTTTGCCACAGCACTGGCGGAGGCGCGCGGGGCAGGCAAACCCGCGATCCTGCACCTCATCACAGATCCGCGCGCGATCACGCCGCGATTGATGCTGGACACGGATCAGCTGAACTGAAACTCACCCGCCCGTTCGGTCTGCAGATACGTCTCAAAGAAATCGGTGAAGGACGCAACCAGAGGCGGGAACTGTTCATAGGGCGGATAAAACAGCGTGAGCCAAAGCGGCTCGGCCTCCCACGCCCCCAGCACGGTCACCACATCACCCGAGGCCAGCGCATCCACCACCAGAAAATCCGGCAAGAGCGTCATACCCTGGCCCCCTGCGGCCATGGCGCAGAGAAGATCCCCGTTATTGACCATCACCTGATCTCCCGCGCGTAGTTTTCTGGTCAGCCCGCCTTTGGTCAGGACCCAGGTTTCTGGCGTGCCATTATCGCTGTAGGACAGGCAGTGTTCGGGCATCAGGTCATCGGGGGTGCGGGGCGTACCAATCCGGGTCAGCAAACCCGGCGCCGCCACAATTTTTCGCGGCACGACGCAGATCTTGCGCCAAATGGTTGAGACATCCATCGGCGGGCGCGAAATACGGATCGACAGGTCAAAAGGATCATCAATGATATCGATCAGCCGGTCTGACAGATCTACACTGATACTCACCTGCGGATAGGCCTCGCGAAACGCTGCGAGCAGCCCCGGCAGCAGCCGTACCCCCATTGACAGCGGCGCATTGAGGCGCAGATGCCCGCGGTCCGGACGGCTTTCGCGTGTGATTTGCTGGGTAGTGGCATCAAGATCTTCGATTAGCGGTCGGTAGCGTGCGGCCACGGTGGCGCCGATGGCCGTAAGGCTGACCTTGCGCGTGGTGCGCAACAAAAGTTGCTGGCCCAAATCCTCCTCCAGCCGCGCAATGGTGCGGGTGACGGTGGAGGGCGTCAGATTAAAATGCCGGGCCGCGCCCACGAAGCTTTGCTGGCGGGCAACCTCAAGGAAAATACGGATGGGGCGGATGTCTTCCATGTGGTTGGTGGCATAGCCTCAATAATTCCTGCGAGATTATTGGGCTTGGCACGCGAAAGTTTCAATGCTGCAGTGTCTTTCTAGGTTGAAGAGAGTTGAAACAAGAAGAAACGGATGCCTCTTGCCATTCATTGTGCCGACTCTGTTCCGAGGGCAGTGCAGAAAGCGCGCCCTGCTCAGTTGGCGAGCAAACGGCGCGTGTTGTCACGGATAAGCGCGTCAACATCATGGTTCAGATTGAGCGCTTCCATCTTTTCGTCAATGAGCAGAAACGACAGGCCGTGCACCATCGTCCAAAGCGGGAAGGCGCGGTCCATCACCTCCTCATCCACCGCGTCCTTGCCAAAAAACGCAGCCACCTGCGACAGGAGGATCCCGTAATTGCGCATACCGCGCTCTGTCATCTCGAAGTTGTCCCCGTGTTCGCGGGCGATACCGAAGCACAGGCGGAACACTCCCGGCTCTGATGTGGCGAATTGAATGTAGGATCGCCCCAGCGCGATGATCGCCTCAAGCGTGCCGCGCGCGTGACCTGCTTGCGCCTCTAGCATCAAGGCGTGGAATCGGTCCATCGCCTCGGCGCAAACGGCCAGCAACATTTCATCGCGGTCTTCGAAATGTCGGTAGGGCGCTGCAGTTGAAACACCGGCCGCGCGGCAGGCGTCAGACACAGAAAACCGGTCCGGGCCCTTTTCTTCGACCAATTGGCGCGTGGCTTCCACCAGGTCTGCCCGCAGGTCGCCGTGATGATAATTAGCGCGTTTTGCCGCCATTTTCCGTTGCCTTACCGGTTCTTGATCAAAAGTCTGCGAATTGCCCTTGTCAAAGTTAGAGACTCTTACATATGTTAGAGCATCTAACATTCAACAGGGCCTATCATGCCAGAAACCGACAATACACCCTCATTGGGGCGGCGTATATTGAAAGTCACAAGCGCCGCGACAACCACGTCGATCACCGCCGCGATTGCCATCGGTCTGGTGGTGGTCGGGTCCAGTTTCATCGCCGAACGCGCAAACAGCGTAGGGCTGCCTGACGCCGCCCCGCCAGTCCGCGTGCAGACACACGCCATGACATTGCAACCCGGATACGCTGTCTCGCGCAGTTTCGTGGGTCAGTTGGAAGCCGCGCAAGAAACTGATCTTTCCTTTGAGGCAGGCGGCACGCTGGCCGCGATCCTGGTGGAAGAAGGCGCGTTCGTTGCGCAAGGTGCGGTTTTGGCCCGCGCCGACACGCGTGACCTGATGGCCAACCGGGAAGCCACGCTTGCTGCCCGTGCCGCCCTAGACGCACAGCTGGAACTGGCTGAGCTGACCCGCAACCGACAAGAGCGTCTTGAAAAGCAAGGCTTTGCGGCGACCCAACGGTTTGATGAAGCACGGCTGTCGGTGATGGAACTGACCGCGCGCATTGATCAGACCAACGCGCAAATCAATCGCATCGATGTGGCCCTTGATAAATCCATCCTTCGCGCGCCCTTCGCGGGTCGCATTGGGGAACGGATGGCCGACCTTGGCCAAACCGTGGGTCCGGGCGCGCCAGTCCTCCGCCTCCTGGAAAACGCACGACCCCGGCTTCGCGTGGGGCTGCCGGCAGACATGGCAGCAGAGCTCACAACCGGCGCAGCTGCCAAAGCGACCTTCTCGGACAATAGTTTTGCCGCCACCCTTGTCCATCTTCGTCCTGATCTTGATCCCCGAACCCGGACGCGCAGTGCGGTGTTCGAATTGATCTTGACGGACGGACAAACGCCTCCCGCCTATGGGCAATCCGGTCAGGTTCAACTCAGCCAGCAGATCACCGATCCCGGCGCCTGGGTGCCACTCATGGCGCTCCGCGAAGGCGTCAACGGCAGTTGGACCGTGATGACCGTGACCGAAGAAAAGCGCGTCGCACTTGAGGCGGTGGAGCTGTTGCACAGCAGCGAAAGCCGCGCTTTCGTGCGGGGGAGCTTTGACGATGGCACTGCCCTGATCGCCGCCGGACCCCATCGCGTGGTGCCCGGCCAACGTGTTGAGATTGCGGACTAAGATCATGGAGACGATCACCTTCCGCTCCCCCCGTCTTGTCGCGCTCATGCTGCTGGTGTTGATCGCGGGCGGATTGTCATCGCTTCTGTCGATGGGGCGTCAGGAAGATCCCACCATCACCAACCTATTCGCGACGGTCACCACGGTCTTTCCGGGGGCCGATCCTGCGCGTGTTGAGGCGCTGGTCAGTTCCACGATCGAAGAAAAACTGACCGAAATTCCTGAAGTGGATGTGATTGAAAGCACCTCATCTACGGGCATTTCCGTCGTCAGCATAGAACTGATCGAGACGCTGGAGGATGCGCGGGTCGAACAGGTCTGGTCCGAAACCCGCGATGCACTGGAAACCGCACGACGTGATTTTCCACCGGGCGTGCTTGCCCCTGAATTTGATTCCGACAACACAGGCGCCTACGCCGCCATCGTGGCCATCCGGGCCGAGCGGGACAGTTTCCCCATGACGCTTGCCACGCGCTATTCCGAAGAACTCGCGGACCGGTTTCGCACAATTCCAGGCACCAAACTGGTGGATGAATTTGGTGCGCCCGAAGAGGAAGTTCTGGTCGCACTTGATCCCGTTCAAGCCGCAGGGCTTGGGCTGACGGCCGATGACGTGTCAAAAGCCATCCGGGCAGCCGACGCCAAAGTACAGGCCGGACGGCTGCGTGCCTCTGGCGCCGATATCATCCTCACCGTGGAGGGGGAAATCACCGCGCTTGATCGTCTGCGCGAGGTGGTCTTGCGCGAAGATGCAAGCGGGCGCGTCACGCTTCTGGGAGATGTGGCGCGCATCACCCGAGGACCCGTCGTACCGCAGGCAGAGATGGCCTTGTCGGACGGCAAAGCAGCCATTCTGGTTGCCGCGCGGATCAATGATGGACTGCAGGTGGATGCCTGGATGACCATGGCCAGAGATGCGCTTGAGGCCTATCAAGCCACCCTACCCGCCGGGCTGACGGCGGAGATGGTATTTGATCAATCAAGCTATACCGCTGAACGGCTCATTGAAGTGGGCACCAATATGGCGATCGGTGTGGGGCTTGTGGTCTTTGTCTTGCTGCTCACGCTTGGGGTGCGGTCGGCGATTATTGTGGCACTGGTGCTGCCTGTTGTGTCGCTCGCTACACTGATGACCATGAATGCGATGGGCCTGCCCATTCATCAGATGTCAGTCACGGGCCTGATCGTGGCGCTTGGCCTGCTCGTGGATGCGGCGATTGTGATGGCCGATGAGGTGGGCAAACGCCTTGCCGCGGGTATGTCGCGGCAGGAGGCCGCGGGCGGCGCGGTCAGGCGTCTGTTTGCGCCGCTTCTGGCCTCCACGGTGACGACGGCACTGTCGTTCACGCCGATGATCCTGCTTCCCGGACCGGCAGGCGATTTCGTGGGCTCCATCGCCATTGCCGTGGTGACGATGCTCACCTGGTCCTTCCTGATTGCCGTGACGATCACCCCCGCCATCGCGGGCTGGAGCCTCCGCGAAGGGCGCGCGGGCGGGCTGCGCCTGGCCCCCGTGTCGCGCGCTTTCCGCTGGACGCTTGCCCGGTCCATGGCCCATCCCGTGAAATCCATCGCGCTTGCGCTCGTGCTGCCAGTGCTGGGCTTTGCGTCGATGTCCACGCTGACGGCGCAGTTCTTTCCCGGCGTAGACCGAAATCAGTTTCACATCGAGGTGGAAATGCCCGCAGGCTCGGCCATTTTCGCCACCCGCGATCTGGCCTTGCGCATCGATGACACGCTGCGCCGCGAAACCGGGATCACGCAGGTGGATTGGATGATCGGCCGATCAGCCCCGGCCTTCTACTATAACGTCATCGGCGACCGCGATCAGGCCCCCGGCTTTGCTCAGGCGCTTGTCACCACTTCATCGCCCGCGGCCACCGAAGATCTGGTGCCTGCATTGCAACGCAGCCTGACCGTGACCTACCCCGAGGCCCGCATTCTGGTGCGCGGTCTGGTGCAGGGCCCGCCCGTCGATGCCCCGGTGGAGCTGAGGTTCGTGGGGCCGGATACCGAAACGCTGCGCGCGTTAGGTGACGAGGCACGGCGCATCATCGCCGACCAAGATCTGGTCACCGTCGTGCGCTCTACCGTCTCAGGCGGCGCGCCTGAGGTATCGCTCGCTGTGGATGAAGCCAAGGCGCGTCTCATCGGCCTCGATCTCGCTCAGATCGCCCGGCAACTGGACACCGCTCTTGAGGGCGTGACAGGCGGGTCGCTGGTTGAAGGAACAGAGCAACTGCCTGTGCGCGTGCGGCTTGGCGATGGAATTCGCGGTGATCTTGGTGTGATCTCCGATCTGCCGATCATCCCGCCTGCACAGACCGGCGCGCCGGTGTCCGTGCCGCTTTCGGCGCTGGCAGACGTGCAGGTCATCCCCTCAGACGGCGCGATCACACGGCGCAATTCGGAGCGGGTGAACAACATACAGGCCTTCATCGTCCACGGCGTTCTGCCCGAAGAGGCCTTCCGCGATGTACGTGCTGCGCTGGAGAAGGAAGGCTTCACCCTACCCGCAGGTTACCGATTGGAATTTGGCGGTGACGCAGATGCACGAGATTCGACCCTGACCAACCTGTTGGCGCCTTTGGGTTTGATCATAACCTTGTCGCTTGCGACCGTGGTGATGACGCTAAGTTCCTTCCGGCTGGCGGGCGTGACCTTCATCGTCGCGGGCTTGTCCGCCGGGCTGTCAATCCTGTCGCTCGCCGTGATGCAATACCCGTTCGGGATCACCGCGGTGATCGGCGTGATCGGCTCCATCGGTGTGTCGATCAACGCGGCCATCATCATCCTCTCTGCCCTGCAAGAGGACGCCGCCGCAAAGGCGGGCAACCGAGAGGCGATGGTCGATGTGGTGATGGGGTCCTCCCGCCATATCGTGTCCACCACAGTGACGACATTCGGAGGGTTCCTGCCCCTTATCCTCGCCGGTGGCGGCTTCTGGCCGCCCTTCGCGGTGTCGGTGGCGGGCGGCGTGCTGCTGTCGACGGTGATTTCGTTCTACTTCACACCGGCGGCGTTTGTGCTGGTCCGGCGGCGGGTGCAAAGCCAGAGCGACAATCGCCAAAACGCGGATGTGGTGGCCTTGGCTGCGGAATAACCGCGCTCAAACTGGCATTTAACTTATGTTTACCAGTTTTCCCAGATGTTACGAATGCCATTGATCGTCACAGTAAATTGTCTTTTCGCACCGACTGGTGGGCGCGGAAAAGGCGCCGCAGACTGAACCATAAGCAGGGCCGCATCATCCAAAACCTGGCTTCCGGATGGTTTCGCAACACGTGAACTGATCAAGCTCCCGTCAGTCGCAATCTCGAAAAAAACGAGAGTTGCACCTTGGTGTCTGATATGGCGACGCGGTTGTCCGGCAATTTTGTTGAAAACCGCTTTATTGAAAGCCTGCACACTTTGATCGGCGTGACTTGGACTTCCGCAAAACAAGACCAGAAGAAGCGTACAAAAAGATGTCATGTGGAAAAAACGTAATGCGTGTGCCGACATTTCACGTCCCGGACCATTGTGCGCTGCCAATTTATTGGCAGATAACCGTCAAGTTCTCAATTCTTCAATCAACCACGTCTCCAAAGCCCGCGACGCTGGCGTCTGAGCATGGGGCGCAGGCGGCGTCACGAAATAGCTTTCGCTTAATCTGGGCGCGTGACCGAAGGGGCGGGTCAGCTCACCGCTGGCCAGCATATCCGAGACAATCGTGTCGTGAGCCATGGTCAACCCGGCCTCTGCTTTTGCGGCCATGATCGCCACCACGTAGGTGGAACTGAGGTTCACTGCCCGGCCCGCATGCTCGGGCCCGCCACCCGATTTGAACCACGCATCCCACGTCCCCGTGATACCCGCACAATCGAGCAATGGCGCGCGGGCCAGATCGATGCCGCGCGCCGCATAGCCCGGTGTGCAGACCGGAAAGAATGTTTCGTCTGCGATCTTTCGTGCCTCAGGCGACATATCCCCTGATCGCCCAAACCGTATCTCCATCCCCGCCCGGCCCGCATTCTTGTCGGGATCCCAGATATGGGTGACCACGTTCAGCACCAACCACGGATGGCGCGCATAAAGGCGGTGCAGCCGGGGCGCCAACCACAAAGCAGAGAACGCCATAGAGCAATTCAGCACCATCGTCTGCCCCCGATCCACACCGGCAAGCGCCTGCGTCCCTGTGGCGATCAGATCAAAGGCTTCGCGCACGACAGGTAGGTAGTTGCTGCCCGCCTCGGTCAGGTCCAGCGCGCGGGTGCGACGAACGAAAAGTTCAGCCCCCAGAAACGCCTCCAGGCTGCGCACATGCTGGCTGATGGCCGATTGCGTGAGGCTCAACTCCCCTGCCGCACGGGTGAAGGACAGGTGCCGCGCGGCGGCCTCAAAGGCGCGCAGCCAGGTGAGTGGGGGAAGGTCGGTGGACATGCCATGCAGTACCTATGCATTAATCTGATTAATGGCATAGCGGAGAATCCTTTGTTTGTCAGCCAGTCCACCGCCGTGTCATGCTCAACCATCGCCCATCAGACCGACAGGTGCCCCATGCTGCAAACCGCCCCCAAACCGAACCTCACCCACTGGGACGAACGCGTCGATATGGCCGCCGCGTTTCGCTGGACCGTGAAGCTGAATTATCATGAGGCTGTGGCCAATCATTTCAGCCTCGCGGTGAATGACGATGGCACACAGTTCCTGATGAACCCCAACCAGGTGCATTTCAGCCGCATTCGCGCGTCTGACCTTCTGCTGCTGGATGCAAATGACCCCGAAACGCTGAACCTGCCCGGCGCGCCGGACCCGTCCGCCTGGGGGCTGCACGGATCGGTTCATCGCCGTTGCCCGCATCATCGGTGCCTGATGCACGTCCATTCGATATTTGCCACGGTGCTCGCATCGCTGGCCGACAGCAATATCCTGCCCATTGACCAGAACACCGCGACCTTCTTCAACCGCTATGTGATTGATGACGGGTTCGGTGGGCTGGCCTTTGAGGATGAAGGCGAGCGCTGCGCCACGATGCTGGGCGACCCGAAGAAAAAGGTGATGATCATGGGCAATCACGGCGTGCTGGTGATGGGCGACAGCGTGGCGGAGACCTTCAACCGTCTCTACT
>JBCCCZ010000009.1:0-40118 GCA_039033255.1 Pseudomonadota bacterium | reverse complement strand
GCTTGGCGTTTTCGCGACCCTGGCCGATGCGTTCATCGCCATAGCTGTACCAGCTGCCAGATTTTTCCACCACGCCAGCCTTGACGCCGAGATCCAGAAGCTCGCCCGTCTTGGAAATGCCTTCGCCATACATGATGTCGAATTCCACCTCCTTGAAGGGTGGGGCGACCTTGTTTTTCACCACCTTCACGCGGGTCGCGTTGCCCACGATTTCGTCGCGGTCCTTGATCGCGCCGATACGGCGGATATCCAGACGCACGGAGCTGTAGAATTTCAGCGCGTTGCCGCCCGTTGTCGTCTCTGGCGAGCCGAACATCACGCCGATCTTCATGCGGATCTGGTTGATGAAGATCACTGTGCATTTTGATTTATTGATGGAGCCCGTGAGCTTGCGCATGGCCTTGCTCATCAAACGGGCCTGCACACCAACGGAGCTGTCGCCCATTTCGCCTTCAAGCTCAGATTTGGGCGTCAAGGCCGCGACCGAGTCCACGATGATCATGCTGACAGCACCGGAACGCACCAGTGTGTCCACGATCTCGAGAGACTGCTCGCCTGTGTCTGGCTGGGAAATCAGCAATTCATCCAGATCGACGCCCAGTTTGCGGGCATAAACCGGATCGAGCGCATGTTCGGCATCGACAAAGGCGCAAACGCCCCCCTTTTTCTGTTCTTCGGCCACGCAATGCAGGGTCAGCGTGGTCTTACCAGAGCTTTCCGGTCCGTAAATTTCCACGATGCGGCCCTTGGGCACGCCACCAATGCCAAGCGCGATGTCGAGGCCCAGAGAACCGGTCGATGTGGCCTCGATATCCTCAATCGGGTTATCGCCGCCCATTTTCATGATGGAGCCCTTGCCGAACTGCCGTTCAATCTGGGCCAGAGCGCTGTCGAGCGCCTTTTGTTTGTCTGCTTTCGCCTTGTCGTCCATTTTGAGAAGATCTGCCGTTGCCATCCTGTTCCCTTTCCTTATTCCACACGCCGCGCGGGGCGTCTATCGCTGCTTTCGTTCACCTCTTGTTCTGCGTTTCTGGAGACAAAAAGAGAACAATTCAAGAAAAAACTGCGATACTCTCACTTTTTCTGGATATGGTTAAAGATGTGTTTAGAAGAGTGAAGAAAAGGTGAGCAGCCCACTATGCTGATGTTTCACAAGGCAAAATTGGTGTTTCTGGCAGTGCCCAAGACCGGCACCACGGCCTATGCCGAGGCATTAGAGCCCTTGGCGACGATGGTGGTGCGCGATCCGCCTGAGCTGAAACACGCCCCTGTTTATCGCTACAATCGGTTTTTTCGTCCGATGTTTGAAAAGTTTGTGGGCGAGGACCTGACTGTTTTGGCGGTGATGCGGGAGCCTGTGGATTGGCTGGGCAGCTGGTATCGGTACCGCAAGCGGCCGTTTCTGGACGGGCAGCGGACATCGACGAAGGATGTCAGTTTCGATATGTTCGTGGATGCCTATTGCAGAGGCGATACGCCGCCTTTTGCCAATGTGGGCAATCAGGCGCGGTTTCTGAGGCCTCATCAAAACGGGACGCGGGTGACCCATGTGTTTCGCTATGACGACCAGGACGGGTTGCAGCGGTTTCTGGAGGAGCGGTTAGAGACCAGGATCGAGACGGCCTGTGTGAATACGTCAAAGCGGGAAAACCTTGATTTATCAGCGGATACCGAGGCGAAGCTCAGAAAAAAATTCGCGCTCGATTTCGAGGTGTATGACGGCATTGGCACGGGTGGATCCTATACGCCACCGCCCGCGCCAGACACGCAAGGCTGAGGCGGCGTTGCCCCCACCGTCGAACCCGTGCAGTTTTGACGACGCCCCGGGAGTGCTTTTGGATAGATGACTTCGGCTGCTGCGGGTGAGCGGGCCGCGCCTCAGAATGGAATTTCGTCGTCGTAGTCCCGCGATGGCGCGGGGGCAGAGCTGCCCTGAGAGGGGCCCCCTGATGGTCCGCTGTCATAGCCCACGCTGCCGTAGCTGTCACTTTGACCCCCGCCGCTGCCGCGCGAATCAAGCAAAGTCATGTTGCCGGTGTAGGGGCGCAGTACCACTTCGGTCGAGTAACGATCCTGGCCGGATTGATCCTGCCATTTACGCGTCTCAAGCTGGCCTTCGAGATAGACCTGAGATCCTTTGCGCAGATATTGTTCTGCGATGCGGCCTACGGGTTCGTTGAAGATCGCCACGCTATGCCACTGGGTGCGTTCCTGACGTTCGCCTGTGTTTCGGTCTTTCCATTGCTCGGATGTGGCCACGCGCAAGTTGACCACCTTACCGCCATTTTGAAAGGTACGCGTCTCGGGATCGGCGCCCAGACGGCCAATCAAAATGACTTTGTTTATAGAACCGGCCATATGCGCCTCCCTCAGAATCCTTCGTGCGTCTTGGTTACACCATCGTAAACTGGTGAAGAAGGGGTTAAAGGCGGAATTGGTCTTGAGCGGGTCGGTGCTGCGCGTGAATGGACATTGCGTGGAAAAAGGTGGTACAGCCGTGTCATTCGTCTATATTCTTGGATGTTGCTTGGGGGTACCGAAGGCATGATGCGCCTTTCCGTATGTGTTCTGACACTCAGCCTGGCCGCGCCGCTGCCCGCGCAGGCCGATCTTTTTGGTGCCAAAAACAAAAAGAAAGTCTTTACGTCCCAAACCTCTGTGCTGGACACGCGGTCGCGCAATACGGCGTCGGTGTCCATTGAAAAGCAGGTCATCTATACACCGACAAAATGGGGCACCCCGGAGCCCTATGATGGGCGCTATAAGGGGCTTTATCTTGACATGGCGAAATCCGCAGCTGTCCGATATGGCATTCCGCAGGATCTGTTCCTGAAGCTGGTGCAGCAGGAAAGCGGCTGGAATCCCAAGGCACTGTCGCACAAGGGCGCGATTGGATTGGCGCAGTTGATGCCTGATACAGCGCGGATATTGGGGGTCGACCCCCATGATCCCAAGCAAAATCTGGAAGGCGGCGCACGATATCTCTCGCAGCAATACCGTAAGTTCAGGTCCTGGCGGCTGGCGCTGGCGGCCTACAATGCGGGTCCAGGCGCGGTGGAGAAATATAACGGCGTGCCGCCCTTCGATGAGACCCAGAATTATGTAAAGGTGATCTGGGGCAGCTGATCCTTGAAAATTCGCAGAGGTTTTGTCGGGCCCACGGTTTGATTACTCTGCGGGGTGCGCGGCCAGTGCGGATTTTCGCAGATTGGTGGGCGTTTGGCCCGTATGCTGCAAAACAAATCTTGAAAAATAGGCCGCACTTTTGAAGCCCAGCATGGCCGCGATGCGGTTGGCGGGGTGATCTGTGGTCTCCAACAGGTCGCGCATGGCATAAACCGTGCGCCCGGTCAGCAGCTCTGACGCGGTCATACCGGCTGAACTGCGGCAGGCCCGGGTGAGATGCGTCGGCGTGACGCCCAGGGCGGCGGCATAATCTGCCATGGGCTTTCCTGAGGTAAAATCACGCTCAACCAAAGCAGTATAAGCCATAGCTAATCTTTGCGCGGCGGAAAATTCGATCTGGTCGTCACGCTGGTCAATGATGGCGCGGCGCAGCCAGACGGTCAGCAGGGCGGCATGGGCGTTCATTGCCTCATCCATGAAGGGCCGGTCGCTTTTCTGTTCGCGCTGCATCGCGTCTAAAAGCTGGGACAACTCCGTCTGCGCCTGAGCATCGCGCACCCGCAGGATGGTCGGCTGATCCGGCATCAACGCAAGGCTGCGTTTAGGCACGGCGCAGACGGTGCCGAATGTCTGTGGGCCAAGGTCAAGCTGCAACAGCGTGCCCGCTGGAATGGCCAGCGCCGTATGTACCGTCAGCCCGCGCAGCACGCCGTCGATCACGGCGCGGCCTTGCCCGCGCGTGATCCAGATCAGCGCGTGTTCCCCCCGGCTGTGGGGCAGTTGGGACCGCCATTCTTCTTCGCCCAGCCATTGCTGCAAGCTCATCACTTCCGCGTATTTCGCCATGATCCTTTCCCCCCATGACAAATTTTCATCCAACGGCGCAGGCACAAAATCGTCTTTTCAATAGAATTGATTTATTTTTCTCAATTGAAAAGGGAAAAAAATCGGGTTTTCGATAGGTGCTACAGGTCTTGGGCGGAAATCTGCGTCCAATCGGCCATGCGGGCGCGAAACCAGGTGCGTTGGCGTTTGGCAAATTGGCGCGTGGCGATGGTGACGCGGCTGCGGGCCTCATCCTCCGACAAATGGCCCCGGAGGAGCGCGATCAGCTCTGCGGCACCAATGGCTTTGGACGACGGCGCGGCGGCATCCCAGTCGGGCAGGTTGGCGCGGGCTTCCTCCAGCGCACCACCCTCCAGCATTTGGTCAAAACGCGCTTCGATCCGGGGGGTGAGCCAGTCTTTGGGGGCGTCCATCACGAGCGCAGTCGCATGATCGCGCGGCAGGAGCGGCGGGGCGGTGGCATCCTGCCATTGGGCCAGGCCCTGACCGGTGGCTTGCAGCACCTCCCAGGCGCGTTGCACGCGCATGGGATTGTCTGTGTCAATGCGGGCGCGGGTGGTCGGGTCAAGGTCGTCGATCATCCCGGCCAGATCGCCCGCTTCGATCCGGGCCGTGGCCTCATTGCGGATGGCGGCGGGCGTCTCGGGGATGTCAGCCAGACCTTCGGTGAGGGCCGTGAAGTAAAGCCCCGTGCCACCGACGATGACAGGCGCAGGTGTTGCGTGCAGCAACGGCGCGATCTCTCGTAGCCAGATACCGACGGAGTAGGGAATATCGCCAGGGATGTGGCCGTAGAGCAGATGGGGCGCTGTTGCTTCATCCTCCGAAGAGGGTCGCGCGGTGAGGATGCGCCAGTTTTCAAAGACTTGGATGGCGTCGGCGTTGATGACGGCGCGGGTCTGCGCAGTGGCGATTGTGAGGGCCAAAGAGGACTTCCCGGATGCGGTCGGCCCGGCGATCAGGGCAGGGCGCGCAAGATCACGGCCGGTCATGTCCAAAATGTCGTCGACGCGCATCCCCGCTCCCCCGCATGAACGTTAGGTTTAGACATTGATCCCCGTCGGGTTTTCCGACATTTTGCGTGCAATTGCCAGATGGCCAAGAAACAAGGTGCAGCCGCATGCAGGACGACCCATCCCACTCCACCAAGTTTCGTCGGGTGATGTTGAAGATCTCGGGCGAGGCGTTGATGGGGGATCAGGGGTTTGGGCTCAATCCGCCGACGGTGGAAAGGATCGCAAATGAGGTGAAAACCGTGAGCGATCTGGGCGTTGAGGTTTGCATGGTCATAGGCGGCGGTAACATCTTTCGTGGGCTCCAGGGGTCGGCGCAGGGAATGGAACGGACAACAGCCGACTATATGGGCATGCTGGCCACCGTGATGAACGCGCTGGCAATGCAGAGCGCGTTGGAGCAGATCGGCGTCTTTTGCCGCGTCATCACGGCTATACGGATGGATGAGGTGGCAGAACCCTATATTCGCCGTCGCGCGGTGCGGCATTTGGAAAAGGGCCGTGTGTGCATTTTCGCCGCTGGCACCGGCAATCCCTATTTCACCACTGATACGGCCGCGACGTTACGCGCTTCCGAAATGGCCTGCGAGGCGATCTTCAAGGGCACCAAGGTGGACGGCGTTTATGACAAGGACCCGGTCAAATCCGCCGATGCTAAGCGGTACGATCACATCACCTATGACGATGTGCTCAGCAAACATCTCAAGGTCATGGATGCCTCCGCCATTGCGCTGGCACGTGACAATGATCTGCCGATCATCGTGTTTTCGCTGGATGACCCGGGCGGGTTCCGGTCGATCCTGGCGGGTCAGGGAACCTATACCAGGGTGCACGGATAAGAAGGAGCAAATCCCATGTCAGACGATTTTGAACTGGACACCGTTGATCTGGAACGTCGCATGGATGGGGCGATGGCGTCGCTGCGCACCGAATTTTCTTCGCTGCGCACGGGCCGGGCCTCGGCCTCGATGCTGGAGCCGGTGATGGTAGATGCCTATGGCGCGATGACGCCGATCAATCAGGTCGGCACGGTCAATGTGCCGGAGCCGCGCATGGTCACTGTAAATGTGTGGGATAAGGGTTTGGTGGGAAAGGTGGAAAAGGCCATTCGGGAAAGCGGGTTGGGGATCAATCCGCAGCTGAATGGCACGATCATCATGTTGCCCATTCCAGAGCTGAACGAAGAACGGCGTCGGGAGTTGACCAAGGTTGCCTCACAATACGCTGAAAATGCGCGAGTCGCTGTGCGGAACGTGCGGCGCCACGCGATGGATGAGATCAAGAAAGCCAAGGGTGACGGTCTGTCGGAGGATGACCAGAAATTCTGGGAAACCGAAGTGCAGGAAATGACCGATCGCTTCGTGACCAGCGTGGATGAGGCGCTGGAGGTCAAGCAGTCAGAGATTATGCAGGTATAGTATGGATTTAGCGCTCACACCTCAACCAAAGGAGCCCGGCAACGGGCCGCGCCACGTGGCGATCATCATGGATGGCAATGGCCGCTGGGCGCAAGGCCGGGGCCGGCCGCGCCTGTTCGGCCATCATGCAGGCGCGCGACGGGTGCGGGAAATTGTGACGGCCTGTCCGAATCTGGGCGTGGAGTATGTGACGATCTTTGCTTTCTCCACGGAGAACTGGAAGCGCACGCAAAGTGAGGTGGCGGGGCTTATGAGCCTCTTCCGGCGCTACATCATGAAAGAAATGCAGGCTTTCGTGAAAGAAAACGTGCGGGTGCGATTCATCGGGGATCGCCCTCGGCTCGATGCCAAGCTGCGCGCGCTGATGGATGAGGCCGAAGAGATGACGAGGCACTGCACGGGCACCAACCTGACCATCGCGCTCAACTATGGCGGCCGGGATGAGGTGTCGCGCGCGGCCAAGCGGTTGGCGTCCGATGTGGCGTCGGGGCGTTTGAACCCCGAGGACATAGATGAAGAAACGCTGCCAAAGTATCTAGATACTTACGTTTTACCCGATCCGGACCTCGTGATCCGCACCAGCGGAGAGGCGCGGATTTCAAACTTTCTGCTGTGGCAATCGGCCTATGCGGAATATGAATTCATTGACACGCTCTGGCCGGATTTCACCGCCGATGTGTTCACCGAACTCTTGCAAGGCTACGGCGCACGGGATCGCCGGTACGGCGCAGCCATCGGATGAGCGAGGGACCGAAGTGGCAAGACCTGTTGCCGCGCGTGGCCTCAGCCGTCGTGCTGATCGTGGCGGGCGCGGTGGAAATCTGGTTTGGCGGTTGGCTGTTCCTGATCACGGTCTGCGGGGTTTGCGGCATCATGGTGTGGGAAGCCGCACGCATGTTTGACGCACCGCGTCCGCGCGCCGACGGGGTGATCGCGGGCAGCACGCTTTTTGTGGTGATCTTGGCACCCGTGGAGCTTTTTGCGCCTGTTGTTCTGGCCTCCGCTTTCGTGGCAGTCACCCGAGCAGTCAAGGACAAGCGATTGTTTTTCCTCGCTTATATCTGGATCCTTGGCGCCAGTTTCGCGGTGTTTTTGCTGCGCGATCTGGGCGGGCTTGCCTGGTTTTTGTGGGCTATCGCCGTCATCGCCGCGACAGATATCGGCGGATACTTTGCAGGGCGTATGCTTGGGGGGCCGAAGTTCTGGCCGGCGATCAGCCCCAAGAAAACTTGGTCGGGTACTGTTGCCGGCTGGGGTGCAGCGGCCATCACGGGGGCCTTGATGATGCCTTATCTGGGGGTTGGCGTGCAGCTTGTCTTTGTTTCCATGCTTGTCAGCTTTGCCGCGCAGATGGGCGATATCGCCGAAAGCGCGGTCAAACGCAGGGCCGGGGTGAAAGACAGCTCCAGCCTGATCCCCGGCCATGGCGGTGTGTTGGATCGGTTCGATGGGGTTATGGGCGGTGGGCTCGTCGCGCTGGCCTTCTGGGTCATGCTGGGGCAGGGCGGCGCGGGATAATTTGCAGGACAAAACCGATCATGCGCTCTAAGAGGCTGTTGAAAGACGCGCCGTGGTGGTCCAAATCGGTCCAAAGCGCGGCATGAGGAGCAAACAGTGGATTCCATCGCATTCATCCCACAGGTTGGCGGGCTTTTCCTGACGCTGGTGGCCTTTGTCATCGCGCTGTCGGTCATTGTCGCGATCCATGAATACGGCCACTACATCGTGGGCCGATGGTGCGGGATCAAAGCGGAGGTGTTTTCCATTGGCTTCGGCCCGGTGCTGTTTTCGCGCGTCGACAAGCACGGCACGCAATGGCAATTGGCCGCGCTGCCATTTGGTGGATACGTGAAGTTTCTGGGCGATGCCAATGCCGCCAGCGGCACCAAGGCCGACAGTTACGATGACATTCCCGCCCATGTGAAACGCCAGACCATGCTGGGCGCCCCGCTTTGGGCCCGCACGGCCACGGTCGCGGCGGGTCCAGTGTTCAACTTTATCCTGTCTATCGCCGTGTTTGCGGCCGTCATGATGACCCAAGGGCGCGCGATTGAGCCGCTGGCGGTGGGGGCGTTGAAGCCGCTGCCTTATGACGGGATCACCATTGTGGCGGGCGATCAGCTGGTGTCGATCAACGGGGTGCCGGTGCCCGAACGGGACGAAAGCAATCCCGACATCTTTGAGGATTTCATCAACGCGCTGCCCTATCAGGCGGTGCTGGATTATCAAGTCTCGCGCGATGGGGCCGCAGAGGTGGTGCAGGGCCCGTACCCGATGCCGCCGCTCATTTCGCAGCTTGCCCCGCAATCGGCCGCCTTCGACATTGATATGAAGCAGGGCGACGTGATCGTGGGCGTGGACGGCAACCCCATCGTGGCGTTCAATCAGCTCAAAGAGGTGGTTGAATCCTCTGATGGACGGGTGCTGCAGCTGGATGTCTGGCGCGCGGGCGAGATCCTGCAATTCGCCCTGGCCCCGCGCCGGGTCGATGAACCGCAGCCCGAAGGTGGATTCAAAACCCAGTGGCGGATCGGTATCTCGGGCGGGCTGGCCTTTGAACCGGCGACCGAGGCGTTGAGCCCGATCACCGCGCTGCAAGATGGGGTGGGGCAGGTGTGGCGCGTGATCTCCAGTTCCATGTCAGGGCTTTACCACATGGTTTCTGGCGCGATCAGCACCTGCAATATGTCGGGGCCCATCGGCATTGCCGAAGTGTCGGGCGCGATGGCCAGCCAGGGTGTCGACAGTTTCATCTGGTTCATCGCGGTTCTGTCCACGGCCGTGGGGCTTTTGAACCTCTTTCCCATTCCGGTGCTTGATGGTGGTCATCTTGTTTTTTACGCCTACGAGGCCGTGACCGGGCGCAAGCCCAGCGATGGCGCATTGCGGTTTTTGATGACGCTGGGCCTGACGCTGGTTTTGGGTGTCATGGCGTTTGCGCTTTTCAACGATATTTTCTGTCCCTGATTGGGCGACGTTTCTGAAAGACTTTGACCGCTCTCTTTCAACGCATGCGTGGCATCCTGTGGCACGTTTCACAATTTGGCCACATTTCAATCACGATTTTCGCCGCAATCCGGCGGCTATTCTGCGCCAGATTCCTATGAGTGAGTAGTCATGCAACATATTGCAAATGGATATCGCGGGCTGGCTGTGCTGGTCGACGTAAACTGGGACCGGATTGTCTATATCGGCACCATCGTTCTGGCTTTGGCCGCGGGCGCTTTTGTCGGGTCGCTCTGAACCGCTTTCACAGCTCATCCCACGTAATGTTACCCAGCGGCCACGCCCTTGGGTTCTATATGCATGTCAGACACAAAATATGCCCATGCGCGCTTTGACAAGCCCATCCTAAAGCGGTAGGCCTTTCGAAAGGGATGTCTGACTGGGTAAGATAAAATGATTACAATGATCGTCGGGCGAGCAGTACGCCAAAGACGGGTCTCCCACGCCTTTTCCATAAGGATGATTTGTGCAGTTTTGGTGCTGGCCTTCGCCAGTGTTGCAATGCCGCACAGTGCGGAGGCGCAAACCTTTAGGTTCACCAACGTGAGCATTGAAGGCAACCAGCGGATTGGCCGCGAAGCTATTTTGTCACTCGCCGGGATCGCGCGGGGGGAAACGGTCACCGCCGGGCAGCTCAATGCGGCGTCTCAGCGGATCACCGACAGCGGATTTTTCGAGAATGTGGAAGTGGTCCCACAGGGCAACACGCTGTTGATCCGGGTGGATGAGTTTCCGACCATCAATCGGATCGCCTTTGAAGGCAATAGCAAGATCGACGACGAGGACCTCGTGGGCATCGTTGAAAGCCAGGCCCGACAAGTGTTCAATCCGAGTGTTGCCGAACGCGACGCGGCTGAGATTTCGCGCGCATACCTGCAGAACGGTCGCGTATCCGCACGGGTGACGCCCAAGATCATTCGGCGATCAGACAACCGTGTCGACCTCGTCTTTGAGATATTCGAAGGCCGCGGCATCGAAATCCAGCGCGTCAGCTTTGTGGGCAATCAGGTCTATTCTGATCGTCGTTTGCGCCGTGTCATCGAGAGCAAACAGGCCGGTCTTCTGCGCGCAATCATCGCGCGCGACACATTCGTGCAAGAGCGTCTGGACTTTGACCAGCAAGTGCTGACCGATTTCTACAATTCACGCGGTTACGTTGATTTCCGCATCACCGGCACCAACGCCGAATTGGCGCGGGAGCGTGATGCCTATTTTGTGACATTCAATGTGCAGGAAGGTCAGCAATTCCGCTTCGGTGAGATCACAACGACGAGTGAGCTGCCCGAGGTGAATGCGGCGGAGTATCAGGACGTCCTGAAGATCAGACAGGGCGTGGTTTATTCTCCGACACTGGTGGAAAACTCAATTGCGCGGATGGAACGCCTTGGCATTGCCCGGGGCGTCGATTTCATGCGGGTGGAACCGGTGATTACACGAGATGACCGCAACCTGGAGCTGGATATCGAATTCCGCCTGATCCGTGGTCCGCGCATCTTCATCGAACGCATCGATATTCAGGGCAACACCACCACACTGGATCGGGTGATCCGTCGTCAGTTCGACGTGGTGGAAGGTGACCCGTTTAACCCCCGCCAGATCCGCGAAACCGCTGATCGCATTCGCGCCCTTGGGTTTTTTGCGGAATCCAACGTAGACGCGCGCGAGGGCTCCCGGCCAGATCAGGTGGTTGTGGATGTGGACGTGGAAGAAACAACCACGGGCACGCTCAGCTTCGGCGGTAGTTTTTCGTCTGACGCGGGATTTGGCCTCAGCCTTGGTTTGCGGGAACGGAATTTCCTTGGACGGGGTCAGCAGGTCGGGATTAACGTTGCTGTTTCCGGCGACAGAGCCAACTATAGCCTGAATTTTGTGGAGCCGTCCTTTTTGGGTCGCGACGTGGCCTTCTCCTTCTCGACATCATTGATTGAGACGAATTCTGATAACTCCCTGTTTGATACAACCACGGCGACGTTCCGGCCTGGTCTGTCTTTCCCTTTGACGGAGAACTCGCGCCTGTCGCTCTACTATAATGCCCGTTACGCCGAGATGAGGGACTATCAGGGTAACTCGCCAACGCTGCTCGCGGAGGTGGCTCGGGGCGGCGAATGGTCAAGCGGTCTGGGCATCGGGTATCGCTTCGACACGCGCCGCACTGGCTTGAACCCGAATGCCGGTGTGTTGATCGAATCCGACTTGGAGTTTGCCGGCCTGGGTGGCGATCAGGAGTTTATTCGCGGTACCGCACGCCTTGTGGGGGAGCGGCGGATTTTCAATGAAGAAATCACCGTGCGCGGTATCCTTGAATATGGCGCCATTTACTATGATGGCACACCTGAGGGCCGTCAGGTGGATCGCTTTTCTCAGAAGGTCATTCGTGGCTTTGATCCCAACGGCATTGGCCCGGTTCAGAACGGCGAATTCCTGGGCGGGAACCTGTTTGCCGCGGCCAAGGCGGAGGTGGAATTCCCGCTTGGTCTGCCCACGGAATTCGGGATAACAGGCGGTGCGTTCTATGATGTGGGCTCGATCTGGAATGTCGACACCGTGGGGGCGGCGCAATCTGTGGGGTTTGAACCGCGGCATGTGGTCGGTGTGTCCCTCTTCTGGGAATCGCCCTTCGGCCCATTGCGGCTGGACCTTTCCAATGCGTTGAAGAAAGAGCCGGGCGACGTTGAGCGTGAGTTCGACTTCTCGGTTCGCACAGATTTTTAATCCTGCTGACGGCATGAAGCGGGGCCGCGCCTTCTTGGTCGCGGCCCTGTTTGCCTTTGGCGCCTTATCTGGCATCGGATCGGGACCTGCCATCGCGCAGGATTCGGGGGTGTTTCGCTCGGAAATTCTGGTGATCGATCCAGAGCGTGTGTTTGAAGGCAGCAGGCTTGGGCGCAGCATGCTGGCTCAGCATCAGGCAGAGCGCGAAGCCCTGGCGGCTGCCAATGAGAAACTGGCCGCAGAGTTGGAGGCGGAAGAACAGCGTCTGACGGGTATTCGCTCCGAAACCGATCCGTCCGAGTTTCGAGACATGGCAGACGCATTTGACACCCGTGTGCAGGAAATTCGCGCCGACAGTGAGCGCCGCGTGCGGGATCTGGAACGGGCCTTTGAACGATTGCCTTCCCAGTTTCTCGCGCAAGTGGAACAGATCATTCTTGATGAGATGCGCGCGGCCGGGGGCATTGTGTTGCTTGATCAGCGATCGGTGATCTTGCGGGCTGATGTGGTGGACATCACAGATCGCGCCATCGCACGTATCGATGATGAATTCGGTGATGGGCCGGGCGACGCCGGCCAAGACTAAACCGTACAGGCAAATGCTTGCCCCATGGCCTTCGTCTTGCTAGGGACAAGCGCCGAAGAACAAGGAAACTGACACCATGACAGAGCCGCTCCAATCCGCGGATATTCACATGATCCAGCGGCTCATCCCGCATCGGTATCCCTTCCTGTTGGTGGACAAGGTGGTCGATATTGACGGCTATCAGACGGCGCGTGGCATCAAGAATGTCACCATGAACGAACCCCATTTTCAGGGCCATTTTCCCGGCCACCCGATCATGCCTGGCGTCACCATTGCAGAGGCGATGGCGCAGACGGCTGCCGTGATGGTGGGCATGGCGCTCGGCATGCAAGACAAGAACTTGCTGGTTTACTTCATGGCCATTGAGGCGTGCAAGTTCCGCCGCATGGTGGTTCCTGGCGACAGGTTGGAGATGTATGTGGAAACCCTGCGCGGCAAGCCCGGCGGCAAGGTCTGGAAATTCAAAGGTCGCGCTCAAGTGGGCGATGAGGTCGCGTGCGAGGCAGAGTTTACCGCGATGCTTGATCTGACCGGAGAGAAAGCTGCATGAGTTCTGCCACGCGCATTCACCCAAGCGCCATTGTCGAACCCGGTGCCGAGCTGGGCGAGGGCGTGCAGGTGGGGCCATTTTGTCATGTGGGGCCGGAGGTTCGGCTGGGCGACCGGGTGGAGCTTAAATCCCACGTTGTGGTGTCAGGCCAGACGGAGGTGGGCGAGAACAGTGTGATCTTTCCCTTCTCTTGCATCGGGGAAATCCCGCAGGATCTAAAATTCAAGGGAGAGGCCACGCGGCTGACCATCGGCGCGCGCAACCGGATCCGTGAACACGTCACCATGAACACGGGCACCGAAGGCGGCGGCGGCGTGACCCGCGTTGGCGATGACGGGCTCTTCATGGCGGGTTGTCATGTGGCCCATGATTGTCACGTGGGCAACCGCGTCATTATCGTCAACAATGCCGCCCTTGCGGGTCATTGCGTGATCGAGGATGAGGTGATCATCGGCGGGCTCAGCGGTGTACACCAATGGGTGCGCATCGGGCAGGGGGCGATCATCGGGGCGCTGACCATGGTAACCAATGACGTGATCCCGCATGGCCTTGTGCAGGCGCCAAGGGGGGAGCTGGATGGACTTAATCTTGTTGGGCTCAAGCGCCGGGGTGTGCCGCGATCAGATATCACTGCCCTGCGCGCGGCGTTCCAGATGCTGGCGCAAGGCGAAGGCACTTTTCAGGACCGCGCGCGGCGATTGGGCGAAGAGGCCGAAAGCGAATATGTCCGCCAGATCGTCGACTTTGTCAGTGGCGCGAGCGATCGATCCTACCTGACACCGGGCTCTACCGGCTGATCATGGAACGGCGGCTCGCCATAATTGCCTGTGGTGGGTCGCTGCCGGTGCTGATCCAGCAAGCTCATCCGGGTGCCATGGTGATCACCTTGGCCGGGGTCGAAAGCGAGATTGAGACGATTTCCAATCCTCACAGGCTGGAAGAGATTGGCGTGCTTTTTACCTCGATGAAAACGGACGGGGTGACGGATGTGATTTTTGCCGGATCGCTGAGCCGGCCCAAGTTGAACCCGATGCTTTTTGACGGTGAAATGCAGGCCATAGCGCCTCGGCTGGTGCAGGCTATGTCGCTGGGTGATGACGGTCTTTTGCGTACCGTGATTGATATCTTTGAAGAGCAGGGATTTCACGTTCTTGGCGTCGGGGATCTGATGCCGCATTTGGTGGCGGGGGCTGATCTGGCACTTGGCGGCAAAACCTCGGATCAGGATGAGGCCGATATTACTCGCGCGGTGGCCATTCTGCGCGGCATTTCTGATCTTGATATCGGTCAGGGCTGCGCTGTTGCTGCGGGTCAGTGCCTTGGCATTGAAACGGTGCAGGGCACCGATGCGCTGCTGCGTTTCGTGAGCGAAACCCCAGAGCACTATCGCGCTGGCGGGCGCGGCGGGGTTTATGTGAAGGCCGCCAAAACAGGTCAGGATCTGCGCATGGACATGCCCGCCATCGGGCCCGCCACCGTGAAGGCCGTGGCGCAAGCCGGACTTTCGGGCATGGTGGTGGAGGCCGACCGCGTGCTGATCCTTGATCGCTTCGCCACGCTGCAGACCGCCAAGGATGCGGGAATTTTTCTGCAGGCGAGGGCGCTTTAAATGCGGGTCTTCCTGCTCGCCGGGGAGGCCTCTGGCGACAAGCTGGGCGCGGCCTTGATGGCGGGATTGAAAAGCCTTGAGAAGGTGGATTTCACTGGCATCGGTGGCCCGTTGATGCAGGCCGAAGGGATGACCTCGCTCTTTCCAATGGATGAATTGAGCGTGGTGGGCATTGCGGAAATACTGCCCAAATATATGCACTTACGGCGACGTCTTGATGAAACCGTCATCGCCGCGCTGGCCTTTGAGCCGGATGTGATCATCACCATCGACAGCCCGGAATTCTCTTTGCGGCTCGCCAAGAAGGTGAAAGCTGTGCGCAACATCCGTTGCGTGCATTACGTGGCGCCATCGGTCTGGGCTTGGCGGCCGAAACGAGCGGAAAAACTGCCCGGCGTCGTGGATCAGGTGCTGGCGCTTTTGCCGTTTGAGCCGCCCCTCATAGAGGCCGCGGGAGTGCCCTGCGATTTCGTGGGCCATCCGGTCGTGACGGAGCCTGTGGCCACGACAGCCCAAACCGCCGACTTCAAAGCCCGGCATGATCTGGGTGATGTGCCGACGCTTCTGGTACTACCTGGATCGAGAGGCGGCGAGGTCAGTCGCCTTGGCCCCCGTTTTGCTGCGGCCCTGACAGAGATTTGCGCTGCGCGACCCGATCTGCGGGTGATCCTGCCCACCACAGGCCCGCGCGCAGCGCAGGTGCGGGAGATGACGCAGGACTGGCCCGGCAAGCCGCTGATCATTGCGCCGGATCATGTGAGCACTGACATCTTTGCCCATGAAAAAATGTGCGCTTTTGCCGCCGCGGACCGGGCATTGGCGGCGTCGGGCACCGTTTCACTCGAACTTGCTGCGGCCGACACACCGATGCTGATTGCCTATGACACAAGCTGGCTCAGTCGGGTGATCATTTCGCGCATGCTGCTGATTGACACGCTCACACTGGTCAATCTGGTCTCTGAAACCCGCGCGGTGCCCGAGCTTTTGGGCACCGATTGTACGCCTGAAAAAATCGCACCTGCGGTATTGCAGCTGATGGACAATGTTGGCGACCAACGCCATGCAATGCGCGTGACCATGGACCGCCTCGGCCGGGGCGGTGATGCGCCGGGGCTGCAGGCAGCGCGTGCGGTTTTGCGGCGGATGACCTAGAAAATCCGCAGAAATTTCGACTACGAAGTCGTCTTGCGACAATTCTCATTGCAATTTGGACATTTTGATCTGCGTCACGCGGTTGTCGGATTTGTCTTTTATTTCAAAGCGGAAGCCGTGGAAGTTAAACACCTGCGCCACCTCTGGGATGATCTGCGCCTCATGAATGACCAGCCCCGCAACGGTGTTGGCCTCATCATCTGGCAGCGACCATTCCATGACGCGGTTGAGATCGCGGATGGTCATCGCGCCTTCCACCATGAAATGCCCGTCACCTGCCTTTTCGATCTGGTCATCGGCCGGGTCATCAAATTCATCGGCAATCTCGCCCACGATTTCTTCCAGAATGTCCTCCAGCGTGATTAACCCCTCCAGGGCGCCATATTCGTCCACCACCAGTGCAAAATGGGCGTGCAGGCGCAGGAATTGGCGCATCTGATCGTCCAGCGTGGTGGTCTCGGGCACGAAATACGGCTTCATCGCCACATCGCAGATGTCGAACTTGGCCAGCGCGTCAGGGGTGAGACCTTGATCCGTCACCAGTTTGTGGATCGCGCGCAGCAGGTCTTTGGCGTGGACGACGCCGATGATGTTTTCGGGGTCATCGCGAAAGACAGGCAGGCGGGTATGGGCGGAGCTGAGGCATTGGTTCAGGATCGCCTCGGCGTCATCATCGGCATTGATCATTTCAATGTCAGACCGGTGGCGCATGATTTCATCCACCGTGCGCTCTCCCAGATCGAGTGCGCCTAGGATCCGATCCCGGTCTTCTTTCTCCACCACGCCCTCGGAATGGCCCAGATGAAGCGCGCCCGCGATTTCTTCGCGGACGGCCAGGATGTTGCTGTCAGGGTCGATCTTCAGCCCCGCAAGACTAAGCACGCCCCGCACCAGCATCCGCACCGCACTGACGATGGGAGAAAACACCATGATCACCACGCGAATGATCGGCGCGGTCAGCGAAGCTGCGGTCTCCGAATTGGTGATGGCATAGGTTTTGGGCAGCACCTCGGCGAAGATCAGCACCAGAAGGGTCATCATCAGCGTGGCCAGCGCCACGCCGGATTCGCCGAAAAGCCGGGTGAACATCGCCGTCGCCAATGACGCCGCCAGAATGTTCACAAGGTTGTTGCCCAGAAGGACCGATCCGATCAGCCGTTCATTATCCTCGGTGATCTCCAGCGCCTTTTGTGCGCCCTTATCACCCCGGTCGGCCCGTGCACGCAGCTTTCCGCGTGATGCGGCCGTCAACGCGGTTTCGCTGCCTGAGAAATAGGCGGAGAGCACGAGAAGGAAGAGAATAGAGGCGGATGTAATCCAGAAAGCGGCGTCAAGCGCCGATGTGGTGGGTTCCATTATAATATCACTGGTCTGGGCATCATCCTGTTTCTCACTTACGGTTATGGGGTGTGCAGCGGGTTCATTCAAGGGATCAGGTTCATGAGACAGCAGGATTTGGGCAACCTTGAGGGACCCGTGTTGCTTTTCGGCGGCCCCTATTCAAACCTGCAGGCGACACGCGCGATTTTCGACATCGCGGAGATGCGCGGCGCAAAAGACATGATCTGTACCGGCGACGTGGTGGCCTATTGCGCCCATCCGGCCGAAACGGTGGCCATGATCCGGGCGAGCGACTGTCACGTTGTGGCTGGCAACTGCGAAAAGCAACTGGCAGCAGAGGCAATGACATGCGGCTGCGGTTTTGAACAGGGCAGCACCTGCGATCGCCTGTCGGCTGCCTGGTATGGCCATGCCAATGCCCATATTGGGGCGCAGGATCGATCCTGGATGGCGGGCCTGCCGGATATCATCACCTTCACGCATCAGGGCAAACGCTGCGCTGTCATTCACGGCGGCGTCAGCGATGTCAGTCGGTTCCTGTGGCCCAGCTCGTCGCAGGCCGAATTTTCCGCAGAAATAGATCTGATCCGCGCTCAACTGGGCGCGGTAGATGTGGTCGTCTCGGGCCATTGCGGGCTGGCCTTTGAGCGGATGATCGACGGGGTCAGGTGGATCAATGCAGGCGTGATTGGCTTGCCCGCCAATGATGGGTCATGCGTGCTGCGCTATGGCGTTATGGCGAAAGGATGTGTGGCTTTGCACGATGACCCCTATGACCACGTGGCCGCACATAAGGCGATGGTCTCTGCTGGGCTGACGCAAGGGTATCATGCGGCGCTTTTGACCGGCTACTGGCCGTCAGAGGACGTGCTGCCGCCCGATTTGCGCCGCGGCGTTGTTGCCAGCGGGTGATGGGTTTCCACCAGATCGCGCAGCCGATCTTCCAGCACGTGGGTGTAGATCTCTGTCGTGGCCACGTCGGCATGGCCCAAAAGCGTCTGAATCGTGCGCAGATCGGCGCCCCCGGCCAGCAGGTGGGTGGCAAAGGCGTGGCGCAGCGTATGGGGCGTGACGGTGTCGGAGTTGACCTGAGCATGGGCTGCAAGGCTTTTGATAAGATTATAGAAATTGACCCGCGTCATGTGGCCTGATTTGCCCCGGGACGGGAACAGGAACGCCGAAAGCGGTTTGTCTTCTTTGCGCGCCAACTCATCCTCGCGGTCGCGATGGGCAAGCCACGCGGCAAGCGCCTCCTTCGCCGTATGCGACAGCGGCACCATGCGCTCCTTATTCCCCTTTCCGCGCACCAGAAGCATCTCCGGATCACCCCGCACCGAGCTGAGCGGCAGCGACACCAGTTCACTCACCCGCATACCTGTCGCGTAAAGCAGCTCCATCAGGCAGGTGTTGCGTTGGCGGATATGCTGGGCCTTTCCCATGTCACGGGCGGCGCGCAACAGCTTTTCCACATCTTCGACCGACAGTGTCTTGGGCAGGCGGCGGGGCTGACCCGGGCCCTTGATCATCAGCGTCGGGTTGTCCGGCCGCAACCCTTCTTCAAAGGCAAAGGCAAAGAGTTGCTTGATGGAAGAGAGCCGCCGGGCGCGGGTGGAAACGGCGAGGCCCTCATCAGCGAGACCCATCAGATAGGCCTCAACCCGGTCGCGCGACACCGTCTCCAACCGGCCTGCCTCGCGATTAAGCCACGCCAAGAAATCCTGCAGATCGCGATTGTAGGCGTGAAGCGTGTTCTGCGCCGCGCCTGCCTCCGCCGCGCGGGCCTCCAGGAATTGGGGGATCCAGTCGGCGCTCATTCGGCGCGCAGCAGCAGGATCTGCAAGGCGGTCTGACGGGCCACATCTTCCAAGCCCACAACGCGCAGAGTGGCCAGCGGGCCTTCAATCTGGGCGCTACGCCCTTCAACGGCACGGTGCAGATCGGTGATGGCGTCCAGAATGACCTCCCCCAGCTTGCCTTCAGAAAGTGGCCCGGCATAGCGGCGCGTCGGGGTCGCTTCGGAAAAAGCGCGCGCGATGGCTTCCTCTACCGGCCCCTGGGCGAGCGTGGCGTCCACTGCGCCGAGCGCAACGCTGTCTAAAAAGCGGGCAGAGCGGTTGCGGAGTTTGCCCGTATGTGCGCCAGCGGCCGGGGACAAAAGGCCGATGGCATGAACGGTCTGTTCCAGACCTGGCAAGTCCAGCCGCGACAACCGTTCACCGTAAAGCGTGGCAAAGACCACGCCCAGATGCGCATCCAGCATATCCTCCCACACCATGGGCAGGGTCTTGGCAATGCGCATCGCATCGCCGGACAGCATGGCGCGATCAAAGGCTTGCAGCGCCTGAACCCGGTCCCACACCCCGCCAGAGGCCGCCGGACGCCGCGCGGTGTATAGCCCCAACAAGCGGTTTGCGGGTAGCGCGCCGGTGCGGGCCAGCCGTTCTGCGGCTTCAATTTCGCTGCGCCAACCGGTGGTGCCGCGCAGATCGGCGGCGGCAAATCTCCGCGGCAGCGACCGCGTCGGCAGAGGCGTGCCATTGGCCTCGTATAGCCGGAAAAGAAGCGGCGTCATGTCCCGTGGCGGCGGCAGATCGATGCCAGTGCTGCCATGTTCCGGATCCAGGAAAAGGGACAATTGTTCGATGCTTGCGGGGTCAAGCTCACCCACGATAAGTGCAGTATCATAGATCAGTGCTGCCGTCGGCCAATCGCCCGTGCGCACCAGGCAAAACACCCGCGCGCCGTAACTGTCAGAGAGCGTGGGATCCCCGGCAAGGCTTTCGCAAACGCGCTGTTCGGTCCCGCGCAGTAGGCTCAGATTTAGCCATTCCTCGAACAAAAGCGGCGTTTGGGGCCCCGCGCGTTCCACTAGCGCGAGGGCGGCGTCCACCGCGCCATAGCGTTGCAACGCGTCAATCCGGGCCTTGAGGAAGCGCGTGTTGGCGGTGGCATCCGTGGGCGGGTCAGCCTGGGCCAGAAGCAGGGTGTAGATCAGCGCCTGCAAGGCGGGCAGGGGCGCATCGGGCAGGCGACCCATTCGGGTCACGATGTCGCCCGAGCGGCTGGCCTGCCACAGCGTGACCGGCAATCCGGTCGTCGCACTGGGCAAAAGACCCACCGCATCCGTCTGTACCTCTCCCAGCGGGGTGACGGCCACGCCGGGCACCGTCGCGCCGGATTGCTCCGGCATAGTGATGTCGGCGCCTTCGTCCAGCGGTTCAATGAGCGGCTGTGCGACACTGACCGGTGCTGGCTCCTTCAACCAGTCAATGGCCGATAGTGGCTCTTCGGCTGTTGCTGCGGGCGCAGCAAAGCACATCAAAAGGGCCGCGCTACTGGGTTTCAAGGATCAAATCCTGTCGGATTTCCCGTTCCTCAGGTGAAAAATCTGCCCCGAAGAACGGGCCCAGATAGGCGTAGACCACAAGAGCAATGAACCCCAAAATTCCGAGGTAAATGAGCCATTTGATCAGCCTGAACATCTTGCGTCTGCCCGCGTATTTGGTCTTCTTGGCGTCAGTTATAGCTGGCCTTTTGGGCAAGATCACGTCATTCAGTGCAAAACGTGAAATTTTTGGCAGGGGAGTGCCGAGCGTGGGGCATGCGGCGAATTTCAAGCTGCACAAAACGGTGGTTCTTGTGGGCATGATGGGCGCGGGCAAGACGGCTGTCGGGCGCGTTCTGGCGTCTCGTCTGAATGCGCCGTTTCTGGATTCCGATGCAGAAATTGAGCGGGTCGCGACCATGACAATCGCGGAAATCTTTGCCCGCGACGGAGAGGCTTTTTTTCGCGATAGAGAAGCAGAAGTGATCAATCGTCTGCTGGATGGGCGCCCTGGTATCCTCTCTACCGGCGGTGGCGCATTTTTGGCGGAGCGCAATCGCGGGAACATATCCGACAAGGGTGTGTCTGTGTGGTTGAATGCAGATTTGAGCCTGCTTTGGGGCCGTGTAAAACATAAAGATACCAGACCCTTGTTGCGCACCGCTAACCCATACGCGACGCTTAAAGCCATGTATAAAGACCGCGTTCCGATCTATCAATTGGCCGATCTGGCTGTCAAAGCGCAACCGGGATATTCGTTGGATCAGATGGCGAGCAAAGTGGTGGATACGCTGCTGAGCCGCGCAGACGTGCTGGAGGCTGCATGATGGAAAAAGTGCATGTGCCCTTGGGAGAGCGCGCTTATGATGTGCTGATAGGTCCCGCGCTTTTGGCACAAGCGGGCGCGATTGTTGCGCCGCTTTTGGCCCGTCCCCGGGTTGCCATCGTGACCGATGATCGTGTCGCCGCACTGCACCTGGAGGCTTTGAATAAAGGTCTGGCCGCCGAGGGGATCAAGGCTACATCTTTGATCCTGCCCGCGGGCGAGGCGACCAAATCCTGGCCGCATTTTGAGCGCACGGTGGAGTGGCTTCTGGCCGAGAAAATTGAGCGCGGTGACGTGGTTGTGGCCTTGGGTGGCGGCGTGATTGGCGATCTGGTTGGCTTTGCGGCCGCGGTCTTGCGGCGTGGGGTGCGGTTTGTGCAGGTGCCAACCTCGCTTTTGGCGCAGGTGGACAGCTCTGTGGGCGGCAAGACCGGGATCAATGCACCGCAAGGCAAGAACCTCATCGGTGCTTTTCATCAACCCAGTCTTGTTTTGGCGGATATTGACGTGCTTTCCACCTTGAAATCACGTGATTTTCTAGCGGGTTACGGGGAGGTCGTGAAGTACGGCCTGCTGGGCGATGCCGCGTTTTTCGAATGGCTCGAGGTCCATGGACCCGCGCTTGCTGCCGGCGATCAGGCCGCGCGGATCAAGGCGGTGCGGCGGTCGGTTGAGATGAAGGCCGACCTTGTCGTGCGCGATGAAACCGAACAGGGGGACCGAGCGCTTTTGAACCTAGGTCACACGTTTTGCCATGCGCTTGAGGCGGCGACAGGATATTCGGATCGTCTGTTGCACGGCGAGGGCGTGGCCATCGGCTGCGCGCTGGCCTTTGAGCTTTCGTCCCGGATGGGGCTGTGCGCGCAGGAGGACCCAAGTCGAGTGCGGGCGCATCTCAGTGACATGAAGATGAAGGTTGATCTATCTGATATCGAAGGAGATTTGCCTGATGCAAATGGGCTTCTTGCCCTCATGGCGCAGGATAAAAAGGTGGTCGATGGCACGCTGCGGTTCATTCTGGCCCGGGGCATTGGAGAGGCTTTCGTGACCGCTGATGTGCCGACCCGGAGCGTAGTTGAGGTGTTGGAGGATGCGCTTAGCGCTCGGACCTAGCGATCAGGCGACGCGATTGCCATCCGCATCGATGATCAGGTCGCCATCCTCTTTGGTGTATGGCCCCTGCGGCCAGTCTTCGAGCAGATCAAGGACAGTTTCTGACGGGCGGCAGAGTTTGACGCCCTTGGCGGTGCAGACAATCGGTCGATTGACCAGCACCGGATTGTCCAGCATGGCCTCAAAAATCGTGTCGTCACCAATTCCATCATCCAACAGCCCCAGCACCTGCGCCGGGGATTTGGTGCGGCGCAGGGCATCGCGTGGGGTCAGATCTGCGGCGGCGAGCAAGGCCAGCAGTTGCGGACGGGTCCAGCCGGTGTCGAGATAGGGAATAACGCAGGGAGCATACCCCGCATCTTCTATGATTTTCAGCACGTTACGGGATGTTCCGCACTCCGGATTGTGATGGATGACAACCTGCATGTCAGGGCTTTTCCCCGCTGGATTGTGATGTAAGCAACCACCCAAACAGCGCCACGGCCAAAGCCGATCCAATGAGTTCGGCAGTGATAAATCCGGGTAGGTCCACGGGGCGGATGCCGGAAAACGTATCGGTGAAGGATCGCGCTATGGCGACGGCTGGGTTGGCAAATGAGGTTGAGGCCGTAAACCAATAGGCCGCCGTGATGTAGAGGCCCACGAGCCATGGGATTGCGTCCGGTTTGAAGCGCAGACCTGCAAGAATGGTCCCCACGAGGCCGAAGGTCGCCACCACCTCCGCCAGCCATTGCGCGGGTCCGGTCCGGATGGTGGTGGAGGCCTGCGCGATGTCGAGGGCGAACATGGCGTGGGCCAGGAAGGCGCCCAGGATGCCGCCAGCGATTTGGGCAAGGATGTAAAAAGATGATTCTTTGATGGAAATCTGATGCTTGAGGACGAAAGCGAATGTAACGGCCGGGTTGAAATGCGCCCCGGAAATGGGCCCAAAAAGCGTGATCAGAACCACGAGGATCGCGCCCGTGGGGATGGTGTTGCCGAGAAGAGAGATGGCGACGTCGTCGCTCAACTGGTCGGCCATGATGCCGGAGCCGACCACCGTACACACGAGTAAAAGGGTGCCAAGGGCCTCTGCCATGAGGCGGCGGGAAAGCGTAAAGGTCATCGTTAAATCTTTGATATCAGGCTGTTATACGTCGCAAGTGATTTCGGAAATGATAGGCTGGCAATCCTGCGGGCGGCCGCCGCAGCAATCTTGCATCAGAAAGCGCAACAACCCCTGGGTGCCGTTGAAATCCGCAAAATACCGGATCGCTCGACCTTCGCGCTGGTTCCGGATGAGGCCCGCACGGTGGAGCACAGAAAGGTTGGCAGACATGGTGTTCTGTTTGACACCCATGACCGCGCTGATTTCACCGGATTGCATACCGTCTCGGCCTGCCGTGATCAGCAGGCGGAAGACGTCAAGCCGCATCGGTTGGGAGAGCGCGGAAAAGGCGAGGGTGGCGGTAATTGTATCCATATATCATGAAATATTGATATTAATGCGCGGCGTCAATCCATGATCGCTCTCAAACATCCGTGACAGACCGCATAACACCGGTTTTGCTTTCCGTCTTCAGCGACTAAGAAGCCCCGGATTGCCGTGCACGGAGGTGACCCTTGTCCTGTTTGTTTTCACCATTCACGCTGCGTGACATCACGTTTCGCAACCGGATTGCGGTATCGCCCATGAGCCAGTATCGCGCCAAGGACGGCTATGCCAATGACTGGCACATGGTGCATCTTGGCCGTTTCGCGATGGGCGGTGCGGGGCTGGTTTATGCCGAGGCCACGGCGGTCACCCGCGCCGGGCGGCGCACCCATGGGGATCTGGGGCTGTGGGAGGACGGGCAGATCGACCGCCTCGCCCCGATTGCGGCGTTTTTAACATCCGAGGGGGTCGTTGCGGGCGTGCAGCTGGCCCATGCCGGGCGCAAGGCGTCCGAACGGCGTCCGTGGGATGGCGAGACACCGGTGAATGCGGATGATGAGGCATTGCGAGGGGAGCCGCCCTGGACCGCCTGTGGTCCATCGGCCATCCCTTATGCCGACGGCTGGCCCGCGCCCGTTGAGATGTCGGAGGCGGATATCGAGGCTGTCATAACCGCCTTTGGTGACAGCGCGCGGCGCGCCCTCTCGGCGGGGTTTGAGATGATTGAGGTCTATGCCGCCCATGGGTTTTTGATCCATCAATTTCTGTCACCCATCGCCAATCAGCGCGCGGATCGCTGGGGCGGATCTTTGGAAAACCGCATGCGGTTTGCCCTGGATGTCGCCCGTGCAATCCGCGCGACGTGGCCGGAACGGTTGCCGCTGGCGTTTCGGCTGTCGGCCACTGACTGGCTGGATGGTGGGCTGGAGTTGGAGGACATCGTCGCGGTGGCGCGTGCCCTGAAGGCGGAAGGGGTCGATATGATCGACTGTTCCACTGGCGGGATTGGCGGCAAGGAGCGCCCGAAGCGGATGGAAATTGCCCAAGGGTTTCAGGTGCCCTTTGCCGCAGGTGTGCGACGTGAGGCGGATATGGCAACGATGGCCGTGGGGTTTTTATGGGATGCCGCGCGGTGCGAGGAGATTATCGCGAAGGGTGAGGCGGATATGGTGGCGCTGGCACGGGAGCTTTTGGATGATCCCAATTGGCCGCTGCATGCGGCCGCGCGTCTTGGGGCGGATGAGGGGCATGGGATGTGGCCCGTGGAGGCCGGGTGGTGGTTGAAGAAGCGCGCGCGGTTGCTGACAAAGCTTGGGTTGCGGTAGCCCGCTCTTCGCTCCCTTGCGGGCGCGCCTCGCTCACTTTGCGAGCTTGATGAGGGCGTGGCGCTTTTTGCCTGCTGACAGTTTGACAGGTTCGGACAAACCATCCAGATCCAGCATCAGGCCGGCATCGGAAAGCGGCGCGTCATTCATGCGCGCGCCATTTTCGGCAATCAGCCGTTTGGCCTCTTTGCCGGACTTGGCAAGGCCTGACCGCACGATCAACTGCACCACGGAAACGCCCTCCGCCACCTCATCTGGGGCGAGTTCAAGCGTTGGCAGATCGTCACCGACACCGCCCTGTTCGAAAACCTCTCGCGCGGTCGCCTCGGCTGCTGCAGCGGCCTCTGCCCCGTGCAACAAGGTGGTCACCTCCCGCGCGAGGATGATCTTGGCCTGGTTGATTTCAGATCCCGCCAAAGCGCCCAGACGGTCGCATTCCTCCACCGGCAGTTCGGTGTAGAGTTTCAGAAACCGGCCGGTATCGGCATCCGTCGTGTTGCGCCAGAATTGCCAGAATTCGTAAGGGCTCAGCATCTCTGCATTGAGCCACACTGCACCGCCCGCCGATTTGCCCATTTTGCGCCCATCTGACGTGGTCAGAAGCGGCGAGGTCAGGCCATAGATCTCCTGCTCCGACACGCGCCGCGTCAGGTCGATCCCGTTGACGATGTTGCCCCATTGATCCGATCCGCCCATCTGCAGCACGCAGCCATAGCGGCGGTTCAGTTCCATGAAGTCATAGGCCTGCAGGATCATGTAGTTGAATTCCAGAAACGACAGCGATTGTTCGCGGTCGAGCCGGGATTTCACGGATTCGAAGGCCAGCATCCGGTTGACCGAGAAATGACGCCCGATGTCGCGCAGGAAATCGAGGTAGTTAAGCCCATCCAGCCATTCGGCATTGTTGAGCATTATGGCATCGGTGGCGCCATCCCCATAGTCGAGGTAACGGTCAAACACCTGCTGCATACCGGCGATATTGGCGTCGATCTGTTCGGGGCCAAGCAACGGGCGTTCATCGGATCTGAAAGATGGATCACCAACCTTGGTTGTGCCGCCGCCCATCAGGGTGATCGGCTTGTGCCCGGTCTTTTGCAGCCAGCGCAGCATCATGATGTTGAGCAGATGGCCCACATGCAAGGACTGCGCAGTGGCATCATAGCCGATATAGGCAGGCACCACGCCCGTGCTCAGCGCCTCATCAAGGCCCTGATAATCGGTGCAATCGGCCAGAAAGCCGCGTTCCATCATGACAGACATGAAATCCGATTTGGCGTGGTAGGTCATTTGGCTTGTCCCGTGTGCATTCGCGCGGCATGTATAGGGACGGTTTTGGGCAAAGGAAATGGCCATGTTGAAGCCCGGCAGGGTTTGGGCCTTGGGGGCCATGTCGGGCACGTCGCTCGACGGGGTGGATGCGGCCATGATTGATACAGATGGCGTGCAGGTGTTCGGGTTTGGCGAGCATGGCTACCGGGCATATTCGGATGCAGAGCGCTCTGTCCTGAAGGCCGCTCTGGGCCTGTGGCATGAGGATGACGTGGCGGAGGCGCAGGCCATCGTGGAAGAGGCCCATGTGGAGCTATTGTCAGAGTTTGAAGGTGCCGCGTTGGTCGGCTTTCACGGGCAAACCCTGGCCCACGATCCGCACGGTCGGGGCACGCATCAGGTGGGCGATGGTGCGGCGCTGGCGGAGCATCTCGGGCGACCCGTGGTTTGGGATTTTCGCAGCGCTGATTTGCAACTGGGCGGCGAAGGTGCGCCGCTCGCGCCGTTTTTCCATTTTGCCTGTGCCAAATGGATGGGGGCGGAACAACCGCTCGCGTTCTTGAACCTTGGCGGGGTGGGCAATCTGACATGGGTGGACGCGGGCCAAAACCGCCCGGAGGAGGAGGGCGCATTGCTCGCGTTTGACACCGGGCCCGCCAATGCGCCGATCAACGATCTTGTCTTTGCGCGCCGGGGTGAGGCGTACGACCGCAATGGTGCTTTGGCGCGGAAGGGCGAAGTGGCACAAGGTGCGTTGGAGCTGTTCCTGGAGGATCCGTATTTTTCGCGCATGCCGCCCAAATCGCTGGATCGAAATGCGTTCGGGGACATGATCGGGCTGGTGCATGAGCTGTCAGATGCGGATGCGGCGGCGACGCTGACGGGGATGTCGGCGGCCTCCGTGCTGCGCGCGATGGAGCATTGCCCTGCGCCGCCGGTGCGTCTGCTGATCACAGGCGGCGGACGGCACAATCCGGTGATGATGCAGATGCTGCGCGCCGCGCTCGATTGCCCAGTGGAGCCTGTGGAAGAGGCAGGCTTGGATGGGGACATGTTGGAGGCACAGGCCTTTGCATACCTCGCCGTGCGGGTTGCGCGCGGTTTGCCCACGTCCTGCCCGTCGACCACAGGTGTTCGGGCCGCCGTGAGTGGGGGCATCTTGAGCACCCCGAAGGAGGGGTCATGACCTACGATGTGGATAAAGGCCCCGGTGCCCGGTTGGGGCTGGTGGTGCTCAGCAGCGATGAAACGCTTGAAGATGAAGCGCGTGCCATCATGAAAGGCGATCTGTCGCTGTACCACACGCGGATCGAATGCGCGCCGGATGTGACGCCTGAAACCCTCGCGGCGATGGAGGCGCGGATGGTGGCCGCGGCCAGTCTCTTGCCTGCAGGGCTGCATGCGATTGGGTATGGGTGTACGTCCGCCTCGGTGGTGATCGGGCCGGAGGCGGTGGCCGCGCAGATGCATCAGGTGCAGGCGGGCGTGCCCGTGACCAACCCGATCAGCGCGGTGGTCGCGGGTTTGGAAGCGCTTGGGGCCCGCCGGATCGCGATGGTGACGCCTTATCTGCCGCAGGTGGTGGCCCCGATGCGGGCCTTTCTTGAGGCGCGGGGCATTGAGGTGTTGGCAGAGAACAGCTTTGGCGAATGCGATGACCGGCGTGTGGCGCGGATCGCGGAATGCTCCACGCTGCAGGCGATGCGGGACGCGATGGCTGATGGCGTCGAAGCGGTGTTTTCCAGTTGCACCAATCTGCGCAGTTTCGGCATCATTGACGCGGCGGAGGCAGAGCTGGGCGTGCCGGTGATCAGCTCCAATTCCGCGCTCTTGTGGCATTTGGCGCAGCTGGGCGGCGTGGACAATCTGAACGGGCCGGGGAGGCTGTTTTCGGGATGAAGACCCCTTTGAAACCCGCAACCATCGCCGCCCGCGCGGCCGGGGCCATGGGGCAGGACGGCGCGATTGGTCCGGGGGTAGAGGTCTCCACGACCTTCGCGCGCGGTCCGGATTACGCGCTGCTGGGGGGCGGGGCCTATGGGCGCGATCACAATGTGACCGTGGCACAGGCCGAGGAGGTGATCCGCCAATTGGAAGGCGCGGCTGAGACGCGTCTTTTCGGCTCCGGCATGGCCGCGGTCGCAGCGGTGTTTCAGACGCTGCCCATGGGCGCGCGGGCGGTGGTGCAATCGGGGATCTACTGGGGTGTTACGCATTGGCTGCAGGGGTTTTGCGCCAGGCGCGGGATCACGCTGAACCTGGTCGATGCAGCTGATCCGGTGGCGATGGAGGCGGCGCTGTTGGGTCCTGCTGATCTGGTCTGGATCGAGGTGCCGTCGAACCCGTGGCTGCGGGTGGCCGACATTGCGCGGGTGGCCGATCTGGCCCATGGCGCGGGTGCGGTGCTGGCGGTCGATGGGACAGCGGCAACGCCGGTGCTGACGCAGGCGCTGGCGCTTGGTGCGGATATCTCCATGCATTCGGCGACCAAGGCGATGAATGGGCATTCTGATGTGCTGGCTGGCGTGTTGTCTTGTGGGGATGCAGGTTTACCTGTCTGGATCGATATCTGTGCCCAAAGGGCTGAGGCTGGCGCGCTTCTGGGCGCGATGGAGGGGTGGTTGTTGATGCGCGGCCTGCGCACGTTGCCTTTGCGCGTGGAGCGTATGTGCGCCACGGCGCAGGTGGTGGCGGAGGCGATGGCGCGACACGAAAAGGTGGAGGACGTTTGGTATCCCGGACTGCCTGGGCATGCGGGCCACGATCTGGCCGCCAAACAAATGTGCGGTGGCTTTGGATATCTGATGTCTGTGATCGTCAAAGGCGGGGTAGAGGCGGCGCTCGCGGTTGCGGGGCGTTTGACGTTGATACACCGGGCAACGTCGCTGGGCGGGACCGAGACATTGGTCGAACACCGCGCGACGGTAGAACCGCAATCGGGCATCCCAGGTGGGTTGTTGCGGATGTCCATTGGGTTGGAAGACCCCGGTGATTTGATCGCGGATCTGAAACAGGCTTTGGAGTAGGCCGCTCATCGCTCCCTTACGGGCGCGTCTCGCTCTCGACGAGCGACTTCCGCGCGCAATCCGCTGACCAACGCCTCGGCAAACCGGTTGAGGCGCTCCAGCCGTCGATCATCGGCGTGGCGCACAAGATAAAAGCTGCGCGTCAGGCTTATCTGATCCTCCAGCACCTTGTGCAACCCCGGCATCGCGGGCAGGGCGAAATCATGGGTGATGCCCAGGCCGGCGCCCTGCCGCAGCCAATTGAGCTGCACAGAGACGGAATTGGAGGCCAGATCAACATGGCTTAGCCCGGCCTCAGCGAGGTAATCGAGTTCCTTGTCGAAGATCATGTCTTGGATGTAGCCGACAACGCGGTGATCCTTTAGGTCAGCCACCTGTTGGATGGGGGGCTGTGCGGCTAGGTAGGCCTCGCTTGCCGCCAGATGCAGGTGATAGTCACACACCTTCTGCACGGTCAGCCGACCGGCACTGGGTGGGCTGACCGCGATCACCATGTCCGCCTCTCGCCGTGTGAGATTCACGACGCGGGGCAACGCGAGGATCTGGATTTCCAGGTCGGGATTGGCCGCGCCGATGGCCGCGCAAACCTGCGGCAACAGGAAATTCGCGGCCCCGTCCGGCGCGCCGATGCGGACTTGCCCCGACAGACCGGTGGTGGCGCCTGCCAACTCTTCTACCGCGTCCTCCATCGCCTGTTCGGCACGGATCGCAGGCGCCAAGAGGCGCTGACCTGCATCTGTGAGGGCATACCCGTTCTGGCTTTTGATAAAGAGTGCCGCGCCATAGGCCGTCTCCAGCCTTGCCACGCGGCGGCCCACCGTGGCCGGGTCCAAGCGCAGGACTTGACCCGCCTGCGACAGGGTTTCTCCGCGCGCCACAGCCAAAAATACTTTCAAATCATCCCAGTGCGGGCGCAACGCAATCTCCCGAGCTTGTCTTGCAAATTTGCAGGATGCTTTTGGGAAATTACCTCTTTTCCATGGGTTTTTGCAATATTACCCTGCGCTTAACCTGAACAGGAGGAAGCCCAATGTCTGAACTGTCCCATTTCATCAACGGCGCCCATGTCAAAGGCACATCCAACCGCTTTGATGATGTCTTCAACCCTGCCACGGGGGAAGTCATTTCCAAATGCCCCATGGCCAGTGCGGCAGAAACCGAAGACGCCATCGCCAAGGCCGCTGAGGCGCAGGTTGGATGGGGGGCCACGAACCCGCAACGCCGGGCGCGGGTGATGATGGCCATGGTAGGCCTGATCAACCGGGATATGGACAAACTGGCCGAAGCGCTGAGCCGCGAGCATGGCAAGACCATCCCCGACGCCAAGGGCGATCTGCAACGGGGCCTCGAAGTGATCGAATTCTGCATCGGTGCGCCGCACCTTCTGAAGGGCGAATATACCGACAGCGCAGGGCCGGGGATTGATCTTTATTCCATGCGCCAGCCGCTGGGTGTGGTGGCCGCGATCATGCCGTTCAACTTCCCCGCCATGATGCCGCTTTGGCATGTGGCGCCTGCGCTCGCCTGCGGCAACGCCGTGGTGCTAAAGCCATCTGAGCGCGATCCGTCGGTGCCGCTGATGCTGGCGGAGCTGTTTGTTGAGGCGGGTCTGCCCGCGGGCTGCTTCCAGGTGGTGAATGGCGATAAAGAAGCGGTAGATACGCTGCTTGACAGCGACACGATTGGCGGCGTGTCTTTCGTGGGCTCCACCCCCGTCGCGCAATATATCTACGCCCGTGCCACAGCGAATGGCAAGCGCGCGCAGTGTTTTGGCGGAGCGAAGAACCATCTGATCGTGATGCCTGATGCCGATATGGATCAGGCCGCTGACGCGCTGGTGGGGTCGGGCTTTGGCGCGGCGGGCGAACGCTGCATGGCAATCTCTGTTGCCGTGCCGGTTGGTGAGCAAACAGCCGACAAGCTGATTGAAAAGCTGGTGCCCCGGATCGAAAAATTGAAGGTCGGGCCGTACACGGCGGGCGACGATGTGGATATGGGGCCGGTCGTCACGGCCGCGGCCAAGCAGCGCATCATGGGGCTGATCGATAAAGGGGTCGAAGAGGGCGCGGAGCTCGTCGTCGACAACCGCAACTTTTCGCTGCAAGGCTATGAGGATGGGTTCTTCGTGGGCCCGCATCTGTTTGACCGCGTCACCCCGGATATGGACATTTACCGCCAAGAGATATTCGGTCCGGTCCTGTCGACCGTGCGTGCGGGGTCTTATGAAGAAGCGCTCGGGCTGGCCATGGATCACGAATACGGCAACGGCACCGCGATCTTCACCCGCGACGGCGACACGGCGCGCGATTTTGCCAACCGGATCAACATCGGCATGGTGGGGATCAACGTGCCGATCCCTGTGCCGCTGGCCTATCACACCTTTGGCGGCTGGAAGAAATCCATGTTCGGGGACCTGAACCAGCACGGGCCGGACAGCTTCAAATTCTACACCCGCACCAAGACGGTGACCGCGCGCTGGCCGTCGGGCATCAAGGAAGGCGGGGAGTTCAACTTCAAGGCCATGGACTAAGTCAGGCCTGACACCTAAAGCGTTTCGATTTTTACGGGAGACATCACCTAAATCCGAAATGTGCGCCACATATGAACGTTGCACTGAGTTTCGAGAAGATCTGTCATTCAGATTTTTCTCGAAACGCTTTAATCTGAACGGGTCGCAGGGAATTGCGGCCCGTTTTGGCTTTGCGAGGGAGAAATGTGGAAAGATAGACGGATTTGTGAGCTCTTCGACATTGAGCATCCGATCATCCTCGCCCCCATGGCGGGCACCACGGGGCCTGAGATCGTCGCGGCGGTGTCCAATGCCGGGGGCCTGGGCAGCCACGGTTGCGCGACCATGACCACGGAGGTTCTGGAGCAGGAGATCGGCGCGATTGCCGGATTGACGAACCGGCCGGTAAACCTGAATTTCTTCTGCCATGACGCGCCGGAGATGACGCAAGCACACCATGTCGATGTGCTGAACGCTATGGCACCGTATTACAAAGCGGCGGATGTTGCGGCACCGACGGACATGCCCACGCCCAATTTCGCCACTTTCGGCAAGGACCATCTGGAGTTGCTTTTGCGCCATCCACCCGCCGTGGTCAGCTTCCATTTCGGCCTGCCAGAGGCGCAGGCGGTTGCTGCGCTGAAAGAGGCAGGCTGCAAGGTCCTGAGTTCCGCCACCACGGTGGAGGAAGCGCGCTGGTTGGCGGCGCGCGGCGTCGATGCTGTGATCGCCCAAGGATGGGAGGCAGGCGGCCATCGCGGTGTCTTCTTGGATTTGGGAAATGACGCGCAGGTGGGGCTTTTTTCGCTTTTGCCTCAGGTGGTGGATGCGGTGGACTTGCCAGTGATTGCTGCAGGCGGCATCGCGGATGGGCGTGGGATCGCGGCCGCAATGGCCTTGGGGGCGGCAGGCGTGCAGATCGGCACAGCCTTCATCACGGCGCCCGAGGCACGGCGCAAAAAACACCACCCTGAAACCGTGGCGCAAGGCGATGACAGCTCTACCCGGATCAGCCACGCGGTGTCGGGGCGGCCTGCGCGGGCGCATCGCACGGAATGGCTCGATGCCGTGGCGCAGGTGGAGGCAGCGCCCTTCCCGCTGATGTATCACTACACGGCGCCGCTTCAGGCGGCTGACAGCGCGCGGCATCAGTTTTCGCTTTACGGCCAAAGCGCGGGATTGGCCCCGGACGGTGAGGCCGCGGCGCGTTTGGAGGATTTGGTCGCCCAAACTTTCAGAAAATTCGCAGAATTTTCGTAAACGATTTTTCGTGCGAAACGTCTTTTGTCAGGGGTCTGGGCTGTCTGGCAGCAATTGGAACGTCTCTGCGAGCCAAGGCATACGCTCCACCGCTGGGCGAATGGCGCGTTCATCGATCAGGTGACGCATGGTGGAACTGACCGGTCCAATCACTTGGCTGGGCGTCGCGTCGGTCGTGAAAATCGACAGGTAGCGCGCAAAGCTTTTTCCCGGGAATGCTGCCAATTGCAGCTGCCGATGAAATCGCCGCGCACGCATGAAGTTCAAGGGCGTCGAAAGTGTCCAGCCATCGCCATCGGCCACCATGCTCATCAGCGATTGGTTGCTTTCAAATTCAAATCGCGACGGGATCTGCAGGCGCAGTCGCCGCAGATGCTGTTCGATCTGCGTGGCGATCATCTGGTTGGAGGAATAGCGCAGCAAAGGCAGGGGCGGTGTTTCGCTCAGATACCTCTCGGGCGCATCACGCGCATCCGAAGGCATCACCAGCACAAAGGGTTCGCGCAGAAGGGGGGTTTCAACGATGTCTTCGGCAATGAATTGCGGACGCGCGGCGATGCCGATGTCAATCTCCTGATCGCGCACCATGTCCAGAATGTCATGGCTGGGCCGGGTCAGGTGTCGGAACTGGCATTTGGGCATGCCAGCGGCCAGCGCGCGCGCAAGCTCTGGCCCGATCTCACTGTCGAAATCCTCTACCATCGCCAATGACATGGCGCGTGTATCGGCCAGATCGCCGCTTTGCGCCTCGATCTCTGCCTTGCGCAGGATCCGGACGGCGCGATCCACATGGGAATAAAACATCGCACCCGTGGATGTCAGGCGCATCGGGCGGCGAGAATGATCAAAGAGCGTGACGCCCAGCGTATCTTCCAGGCTCCGCAAATGGTGGGAGACTGTCGAGACCGAAAGTCCCGCCTCTTCAGCGGCATCCTGGACCGCACCGGTTCGCGCCGTCAGCAGGAAGGCCTCCAGCCACTTAAGACTGAGTTTTGAGGTTTTCATCAGCAGCACCTTTCAGCGCCTTACGCGCCCAGTATAGAGCTTGAAACCTAAGGGGGATAGTCGACCAACCGGCGAGCGGCAGTTAGCCGCCACCATCTCCGGTGGTGACGGATTTGCTTGAAATGGCTGCAGCGACATTGCCTGACAATGTGGTCATGCCCCGGTCCCCTATGTCCACGGCGACCTCGCCCAGCCCAACAGCCGCTGCGGTTTTGACCGCGCAGTCAACGGTCGCCGCGTCGTCGTCTTCAGCGATCGACCGTTTCAGGGAAAGGGATAAATCCAACACAGTCTGTCCAATGAAAGTCGTTCACGTGTTCAAGCAAACCGCAGGATACCCCACGATTCCAACCTACGCGTCACCATTGGTGAAGGAGTGTGACGAAAATGAGGCGAGAGGCCACGACAGCGTTCGGATCAGCCGTATTCCGCCTCAGACCTCTGTATCGCTCATGTTGCTGGAGACTTCCGTGCCCAGCGATTGAATGCCGTCAAGCGCGACAATCCCGGCAATGGCGGCGAGCCCCACGATCCATGCGGTCAGGACGATCCAGTCTACGGAAATCGCGGCGTCTTCTTCATGCAGAAACTTGTTAAACGTCTTCATTGGGGCTTTTCTGGCGTTGTGTTGTTGATCTACTTGAGCCCGGAGGGCCGCTCTTCTTGCTGGACAAAACTGTCGGCAGCCGCGACAGGAACGCTCTGACAGAGATAAAATTCAAGATAATTACGTTGGATGGGCCGTTAATCGGTGTTTTCGGCTGCGATCAGGCGACATGACGGAAACAGCTTTTGGGTGTCTTCGGGAATTGTTTCCGCGTCACGGGGGTCATTGGCCCGCACCGCGTTACTTTTCGGGAATCAACCCGCGCGGGCTGAACCGCAGCACAACAATCAGCAAAAGCCCCATCGTGAAGAGCCGCATATGGGCCGCGTTTTCCAGCAGATGCGCCTTGAGTGCACTGCCATCAGCCAAGCCCGACGTCAGCACTTCCATCAACCATAGGCCCATTGGTTCGACTTGTACCCACAAGAACCAGATCAGGAAGCCCCCCAGAACGGCGCCGAAATTGTTGCCCGAGCCGCCCACGATCACCATGACCCAGACAAGAAAGGTGAACCGCAACGGCTGGTAGGAGGCGGGCGTCAATTGGCCATCCAGCGTGGTCATCATCGCACCCGCCACCCCGCAGATGGCAGAGCCGAGAATGAAGATCTGCAGATGCCGCGCGGTCACATTCTTGCCCATGGCCCGAGCCGCCGTTTCATTGTCCCGAATGGCGCGCATCATTCGCCCCCAAGGGGAATTGAGCGCAAGCTGCGCCATAATCAGCAGGAGGATCAGCACGGATGCAAAAAGCAGGGAATATTCCAGCTTCACATAGATCGACGAGGCCGTGACCGGGTCAAAGCCCAACCCCGTTGCACGCTCAACAAACGCTGGGTCTTTTTGAAGGTCGACCTCGTAGGGCACGGGGCGAGGAAGGCCGACCACGTTTTTCACACCGCGCGACAGCCAGTCCTCATTCTTCATCACAGCAAGGATGATCTCTGCAATGCCAAGGGTTGCGATGGCCAGATAGTCCGACCTGAGGCCCAGGGCCGCCTTGCCAATGACCCAGGCCGCGCCCGCTGCCAAAAGCCCGCCAACGGGCCAGGCCATGAAGATCGGCAGGCCCAGCCCGCCCAGATACCCGGTCGCCGCTGGATCTACAGCTTCCACCGCCTCGACGCCCGGATCAAACACCGCGCGGTACAGGAAGAACCCGCCAATCAGAACGCCAAGCGTCGCCAACGTCCGGGTCCGCGACGGGGCCATGCGGCTGCGGATCACGATCGCCGCCACCACGACCGCAGCACCGGCCAAAAGCCCCGCGAGCAAGCGGCCCCCGCCCGCGGCCCAGGCAGCCTCGGTCGGCGGCATGGAAATCAACACGGCCGCCAAACCGCCCAGCGCCACAAACCCCATGACACCGACGTTGAAGAGCCCCGCAAACCCCCATTGCAGGTTCACCCCCAGCGCCATGATGGCCGAGATGAGCCCCATGTTCAGGATAAGCAACGCCGTGTTCCAGCTTTGCATCACGCCGGTCAGCACAATCAGTGCTGCGACAAAGGCAAAGAGAGCTGTATTGCGGACGGTTTCGCTCATACGGCTTTTCCCTTGAACAATCCGGTGGGTTTGAAGAGCAACACAATCAACAAGATCACAAAGCTCACCGCGAATTTGTAATCCGTGCTCAGAAGTTGCACGAGGCCCGAGGGTTCCAGCTGTTCCGGCAGGATGTAGCCCAGAACTTTCTTCCAGGCATAGGTGATGAAGACCTCCGAGAAGGCAATCACGAAGCCACCGGCGATGGCGCCCAATGGGCTGCCAAGCCCGCCCACGATTGCGGCGGCGAAGATGGGCAGCAGCAGCTGGAAATAGGTGAAAGGCTTGAAGCTCTTGTCGAGCCCGTAGAGCGTGCCTGCGATGGTGGCGAGCGCTGCCACGATCAGCCAGGTGACCATCACCACACGGTCGGGATTGATGCCGGACAGAAGCGCCAGATCCTCATTGTCGGAATAGGCGCGCATTGATTTGCCCGTGCGGGTGCGGTTCAGAAACCAGAAGAGCAGCGCCACCACAATGATCGCCGTGATGATCGTGATCCCTTGGGAGGTCTTGAAGGCAAGCCCCTCCCGCAGGCCGGTCATATCCCGAAACTCCCGCGCGGAAATGATGAAGCGTTCCCCGTCGGCAAACCGTTGATCGCCCGGCCCGATGATCAGCCGCACCATGCCGTTGAGGACAAACATGACGCCAATGGACACAATCACGAGGATCACGGGTTTGGCCCGCTGCACGCGGTAGAACTGATACACCAGCTTGTCCGTCCCCAGCACCAGCACAGCACAGCCCAGAATACCGACCGGCAAGGCCAGAAGCGCCGTGGGCAGACCGAAGGGCAAGGTGATGCCCGCTGCCTGCAGCGCCCAGGTGACAAGGATCACAACCATCGTGCCAAAGGCCATGGTGTCGCCATGGGCGAAGTTGGAAAACCGCAGAATGCCGTAGATGAGTGTCACGCCCAACGCGCCCAGCGCCAGCTGGCTGCCATAGGCCATGGCCGGGATCAGCACGAAATTCGACAGCGCCACGATGGCGTTCAGAACATCCATCCTAGAACGTCACTCCGAACCGGTCCGCCTGCGTGCCGCGCGTGCATTGGCCTTGCGGGAATTTATGGGGCAGGGAGGCTTGCTGCCCTTCACCGCGCGCTTCGCCATCATCAGCCACCAGGATGTCACCGTCGGGCAACCGGTAGATCCGCGCGGCCCCCAGGCGCCCGACCTCCAGGTCCTGATCAAACCGCGCGCCCGCCTGCCGCAGAACAACAGGGGTCCAGCGGCTGGACGTACCATGGGCCAGCACAAATCGCGTGGCCTGACCTGCGTCATTGGTCATGGTGCAGTTCCAGATATAGGCCCCATTGAGCGAGGCCACGAAGGCATCATGGCTGACTGTTGGCACAGGTGCGGCATCTGGATTTGCATTGCCACCGCCCAGACAGGCAGACAGCCCCATTGCGGCCATCAGGTAAAAAACAGCATGTCGCATAACGTCATCCTCCCAGGAAACTCTTGCGCACGTCCGGATCAGCCAGCAGCTCTTTTCCGCTGCCCGTATAGGCATTGCGTCCCTGCACCAGAACATAGCCTTTGTCGGCGATTTCCAGCGCCTGGCGCGCGTTCTGTTCGACCATCAATACCGACAACCCGGTGCGGCTGATTTCAATGATCCGGTCAAATAACTCATCCATCACGATGGGGCTCACCCCCGCCGTGGGTTCATCCAGCATCAGCACTTTCGGCTCTGTCATCAGCGCGCGCCCCACCGCCACCTGCTGTCGTTGCCCGCCCGACAGCTCTCCGGCGGGCTGCCGACGCTTGTCCTTCAGAATGGGAAACAGGTCATAAACCTGCGCCATCGTGGCCGCGATGTCATCTTTGCGAATGAACGCGCCCATTTCCAGGTTTTCCTTCACGGTCATGGAGGTGAAGATGTTCGAGGTCTGCGGCACGAACCCCATGCCTTTCGCCACCCGCGCCTGTGGGCTGAGCGCGGAGATATCCTCCCCATCCAGTCGCACCGCGCCACCGCGCAGATTGAGCATGCCAAACACGGCCTTCATGGCCGTCGACTTGCCTGCCCCGTTGGGCCCTACGATCACGGCAATCTCGCCTGGGTTCACCGCAATGGTACAGTCATGCAGGATATCCGGACCCGACCGACCGTATCCGCCCGTCATCGTGTCGCCTATGAGGAACGGCTCACTCATAGGCCACCCCCCAGCCCTTCTTTTGGCCAGAAGTATCCCGGGGGTTTGGGGGCTGGCCCCCAAGAAACAGTGCGTTTGGGGGCTGGCCCCCAATCAAGCCTGCCCATCACGCGCCCACCTTGTCTTTGTGCTTGAGCCCTGTGCCCAGATAAGCCTCGATCACCTGTTCATTGGCCTTGATCTCCGCCAATGTCCCTTCGGCCAGCTTCTTGCCCTCAGCCATACAGATGACCGGGTTGCAGATGCGCCCGATGAAATCCATGTCATGCTCGATGACCACGAAGGTATAGCCCCGTTCGCGGTTCAACTGCTGGATCGCATCAGCTATGGTGTTGAGCAGCGTTCGGTTCACACCCGCGCCCACCTCATCCAGAAACACGATGCGCGCATCGACCATCATGGTGCGGCCCAGTTCCAACAGTTTCTTCTGCCCGCCAGAGACCTCTCCGGCCCGGTGATCGGCCAGATGTTCGATGGTCAGAAACTCCAACACCTCATCGGCCTTCGCCCTCAGCGCACGTTCTTCATTGGCAATGCGCTTGCGTCCAAACCACGTGTTCCAAAGCGTCTCCCCGGATTGCCCGCCCGGCACCATCATCAGGTTTTCCCGGCAGGTCATCGAGTGAAATTCATGCGCGATCTGAAACGTGCGCAGCAGCCCTTTGTGGAACAGCGCGTGTGGCGGCAGCCCGGTGATGTCTTCGCCCTGCATCAGGACCCGGCCCGAGGTCGGCTCCAGCACGCCCGCGATCACATTGAACAGCGTCGTCTTGCCCGCGCCATTGGGGCCAATGAGCCCGGTGATCGACCCCTCCGCGATCTCCATCGACGCGCCATCCACCGCGTGGAAGCCGCCGAAATGTTTGTGCACGTCCTCAACGACGATCATCGCTTGCCCCCAGAAGCCATCAGCCCCGGCAAATACCGGGGCTGATGCATCTCGTAAAGACCGACTTAGCGGTACACCTCAACGATACTGGGCTGTGGTGATCTTGCCGCCGTCAAAGACGATCTCACGGTAATTGCCCGCGCTTTCACCCGGCCCGATGAGTTCGACGGCCGTGGCACCGACATAGTCGATCTCTTCACCTGCCGCGATCATCTCCAGCGCTTTGGCCAATTCGCCAGGGAAGATCTGTTCGCCCGGCGCGTTGGCCACATCCATGACGTGGTCCTTGTAGTCGCCCGGCTCAACCGATCCGGCGGCCTGCATGGCCAGCATGATCAGGGCGGCAGCGTCATAGCTTTCCTTGGAGAAGGGCGAGGTGCCGTCAAACCCATCGGCCATGCCTTCGAACATCGCCGCCCCTTCGCTGTCTGTGCCCGGGTGTTGACCGGTGGAGCCGTCAATCTCGGAGCCGAAAT
>JBCCCZ010000008.1:0-40507 GCA_039033255.1 Pseudomonadota bacterium | reverse complement strand
CGACGACATGATGATCAGATCCAGACAGATTTTGCCGATCACCTCAGCCGCGATCCGAAACTCCGAAGATACGCGGGCAAACCCGTCTGAATTCTGCATCCCGTCGAACATGTCGCCCGCCGGGTGTACCGGCAGCGCGAGGTTGTCCGCCAGATGCTGATAAACGGCATCGAGATAGCCCGGTCGCGCGCCAAACCCGGTGCCAATCGCCGTGCCGCCAAGGGGCAAGGCCAGAAGATCCTGCACAGAGGCGTCAATCTTACCCGCCGCGCGCCGGACCGCCGATGCGTAGCCGCCAAATTCCTGGCCCAGGGTCATCGGTTGCGCCGCCTGCATGCAGGTCCGGCCGATTTTCAAAACGCGGTGAAATTCTTTGGCCTTGCCCTCAAGGCAGTCGGCGAGGTGGGTCAGCGACGCCACCATCGCACTGCATTTGGCATGCACGGCAAGTTTGACCGCCGAGGGCACCACATCATTGGTCGATTGCCCGGCATTGACGTGATCATTGGGGCTGAGCACGGCGTAAGACCCCGGTTGCTGCCCCATGATCTGCAGCGCGCGATTGGCGATCACCTCATTGACGTTCATGTTGATCGAGGTGCCGCCCGACCCTTCCAGCATGTTGACGATGAACTGGTCCTGATGCGCGCCGCTTAGGATTTCATCGCAGGCCGCGACAATGGCCGCGCCCTTATCGGCATCCAGCGCGCCGATCTGCGTATTGGCCTGTGCCGCGGCCTTTTTGATGGCGACCATGGCGCGCACAAAGGCAGGCTCATCGCCAAATTTTATAGGTGAAATGTCAAAGTTTTCGGAGCCGCGCAGCGTGTTCACGCCGTATAGCGCATCATCGGGCAGCGCGCGCTGTCCAATACTATCCGTTTCAAATCGAGACATGGGGGAGACCTGTTTCTGATGGGGGAAGAAAAAACGGCCCGGATCGCCCGGGCCGTTTTCAATCGCAGCGTCTGGGCAGATCAGAGGATCTGGCTGAGGAATTCCTTGGTGCGGGGATCCTCGGCCTTGTCAAAGAACGTATCCGGTGGGCCGTGTTCCACGATGACACCCTTATCGGTAAAGTAGATGTGATCCGACACCTCGCGGGCGAAGCCCATTTCGTGGGTCACGAGGATACAGGTCATACCATCGGCCGCCAGATCCTTGATCGTGACCAGCACCTCTTTCACCGTTTCGGGGTCAAGCGCGGCTGTCACCTCATCAAAGAGCATCACATCGGGGTTCATCGCCAGCGACCGGGCAATCGCCACGCGCTGTTGCTGACCGCCTGAAAGCTCACCGGGATAGCTGCCCTCCTTGCCTTCAAGGCGCACCTTCTTCAGCAGCGCCATGGCGCGCTTTTCAACCTCTGCCTTGTCTTCTTTCAGCACTTTGACCGGCGCCATCATGACGTTTTCCAACGCCGTCTTGTGCGGGAAGAGGTTGTATTGCTGAAACACCATGCCGACTTTCTTGCGAAGTTCCAGCATGTCCAATTTGGGATCATGCACCTCTTGCCCCTCGACGGTGATGGACCCGCCTTGGATGTCATTGAGCGCATTGATGCAGCGGATCAGCGTCGATTTGCCGGAACCGGAGGGCCCGATGATACAGATCACCTCGCCCTTCATGATGTCCATCGAAACCCCTTTGAGCACTTCCAGCACCCCAAAGGCTTTCTTGACGTTCTTGATCGAAACGATCGGTTGATCGGGTGTCCAGGACATGAGGTATCCTCCCTTAAAGTTTGAGTGCAAATTTGCGTTCCAGACGCACCGTCAGGCGGGCAATCGGATAGCAATATGCAAAGAAGATGAGCAGCACGAAGCCGTAGAACGGGATCAGCAACTCGGGTCTGTTGTTTTCCGCCTCGATGGCCTGACGGGTGAGGTTCAGAATTTCCTCAACCCCCAGGATCGCGACAATCGGCGTGGCCATGGTCAGGATCGCGTACCAGTTCATCCAGGGCGGGATCATCCGCTTGATGCACTGCGGCAGGATGATCTGGAACAGCGTCTGTCGCCGGGTGAAGGCCAGACTTTCTGAGGCCTCCCACTGCGCCGATGGAACAGAACCAATGGCACCGCGCACGATTTCCGAAATATTGGCCATCACGGGCAGGCCGAGGCCAATCACCGCCTTGGTCCAATCCGGGATCGGAATGGTGAGGCCAAAGATCGTGATCTGGAACGGGAAGCTGAGCATCACGATGAACAGCAAAACCAGCCAGGGCGAGTTTCGGAAAACCTGCGTGATCCAGTAGGACGCGACGCGGATAATCCGGTTGGGGCTGATTTGCCCAAGGCCCAGAATGACCCCCGCCACGGTGCCCACAAGCATCGTCATAACAGAGATCAAAACTGTGAAGACGAAGCCCTTGGTGATCAGAAACGGCATCCAGCGGATCAGAACCTGCAACGGACTGTCTTTGCCTTCAGCGGTGTCTTGCGCCAGCCCGTAGGTCGGGATCAGCATGGCAGCGACAACCAGCAGGAACACGAACCATGGCGGGATCGACGCCAGCCAGTGACTGAACCGCAGAGTGGAAGGTTCGTGTTGACGTGCCGGTGGTGGCAGAAGAACCGGCAGGTCCGTGGTGGCAGCGGCGGTGAGGCCGGGAATGGAATGACGTCTCATGAGCCTGCTCCGTATCCGGGGATCCGCATGGAGCGTTCCCATGAGTTCATGCCGAGCACCAGAATGCCCACTAGCGACAGATACGCCACGAACAGAAGCACCATCATCGGGTTTTGCGCCGATGGGAAATCGTTCCAGATGGTGATCGATTCATACAGCAGCTCTGGCACCGCGATCACAAAGGCCTGGGTCGTGGTTTTGACCAGATTGACTAGGTTGTTGTTCAGCGCCGGGATCGACACCCGCAGCGCCAGCGGCATCACGATATAGGCGAATGTCTGAAGTCGGGTGAAACCCAGGGCCGAACTTGCCTCTTGCGTGCTGTCAGGCACCGCTTCGACACCGGCGCGGAAGATCTCCACGTTGAAGGCGCCTGCGAAGAACGACAGTGAGATGATGGCCCAGCCGACATTTGAGATGATCGGCACTTCAAGCCAGCCATCCGGGCTATAGGTGGGTGTGAACGCACCAAGGGCGAAGTAGAAGAACAGCAACTGCACGAACGGAGGCGTGTTGCGGAAAAACTGGATGTAGCCGCTGACGATGCCGCGAACGACGCGATTTTTTGAGCCCTGCATCGCCGCCCCGACGATCCCAATAAGCACGCTTAAAATCACGCAGACGACCGACAGCTTGATCGTCATCCATAGACCGCTGACCACTTTCCCCCATTGGCGTTCATCATAAAAGAAAATGAAGTTCCAGGTTGGATAGTCGCCAGCGAGATTTCGAAAGAACTCTTGCCAGGCTTCCAGCATTGTCTTCCCTCCCTCGTTTCTGGTTGCGACTGCCCCGGATCATCCCGGGGCAGACGTGTTTGTCGTTTTATTCGGAGAGCCAGTCTTTCAGGCGTTCGTTTTCACGCGCCAGGAACGCGGTTGGCTGAATGCCCCACTTCTCCTCCAAGGCAATCAGCGTGCCATCGACATGCCAGTTGTACTGCATGCCCGACATGAACCGGCCGAAGACACAGTTCTCTTCTGCCTTGGCAACCGCCAACGCCCACGGGTTGTCATCCTCGGTGGGCATGGGCATGCCAAAACCTTCCCAATCGCCCGATGCAATATCGGCCATGATGGAGCTGTCATCGTACACAAAAGCCACGCATTTCTTGTCGCGCAGCGCCTGTTTGGCTTCGGCATTGCCGGTGAAGGCGATGATTTCCGCACCGTATTTCTGTTCCGTGATCTGGTTGTAGAACGCGCCCTGCTTGCCGCAGACGGGCTTGCCGCGCAGCTCTTCCCAATTGGTGAAGTTCAACGCGTCAGGGGCCAGGATGTTGGTGCCCGATGTGTAGTAGTTCGGCCCCACAATGCCCACGATTTCACGACGGTCGGCCCGGTCGGACATGGTGGCGATCATCAGATCAATCTTGCCCTGTTCGAGGAACTGCATCCGGTTGGATGATTGCACCGACACCAGTTCAAGGTCCACGCCCATCGTCGCGGCCACATCCTTGGCCATGTCAATTTCCATGCCGACAAGATCGCCGCTGGTATCGCGGAACCCCCAGGGCTTGTAGTCTGCTTTCACACCGACAGTGATCTTGCCGGACGACATCACCCGGTTCCAGGTGTCGTTGGTGCATTCGGCGGCCGAGGCCAGGACCGGCGACAAACCGGTGACCAGCGCTGTGGTGGCTGCAAGTAGTTTTTTCATGATGGTGATCCTCCTTGGATTGGACAGTTTGACCGGCCCATCCGCCGGGCAAAAATTTGGGCCGGGTGATCCCCCAGCCGGGTATCAGGATCGCAAGTGCGACCTGCATAGGTGACAGCGGCGTCGAACTTTTTGATCAGCTCTTCGTCGCTTAAAGGGTTGGTTGGCATGCCCTTGGCAACGCCACAGAAGCCTTGCGCGCTACGCCCATCGGTAAGGGTCAAAATGAGCCGTGCACTTTCGGGGAATTTTTGGCGCATCTCTTCGGTCGACAGATCATCGGCACGCACGACGGTTATCTTTTCCATAAGCGCGGTGATATCCGCCGATTGGATCACATCGGGATCCAGATCCTCAAACCTGACCCGTCCATGCAACGCAGTACAGGCCAGTGTATAAGGCAGGCTGAATTGGGCTTGCTGTGGGGTCGTGGGCCTAGGATAGACCAGACTGATGTCGACCAGTTTCGGAACTTCGGCGCGAATCTGGGCAGTATCGCCAGGCTGCGCATCCAGCTCGGTCATCAAAGCGTTCATCTGGTCGATGGCAGCATGGGCAGCAGAGCAGACCGGATTTGTCTTAAAGAGCAGGCCGGGGTCAACCAGCCGCCATCTTTGGCCCAGAGTTTCCAATTCCCGCAGCTCAGATTTGCCATTGTTCAACAGCTTCAAAAAGCCCCGATCATCCTCGAACGCGGTTTCCGGCCCACTGAGGCCCTGTGCGGCGACACGGGCAAACGCGATGGCCCGCTGGGCGGCATCCCCGACAAGGAAGGGTTTGCCATCCGTGCCAAACACCGCCTTGCCGCCGCCCGCCGCTGCCGCCGCCAGCCCGATGGCCGAGACCATCTGATCCTCATTGAGCCCAAGCAGCACGCCCACGGCGGCGGTTGCCCCCACAAGGCTGAATGTGACCGTGCTCCACCAGCCGTGAAAATAATGCTGGTGCGTGCAGATATCGGCCAGAACATAGGTGATCTCGGACCCGATGATGAAGGCGTCCCGCACCGCGTCGGCATCGGCACCTGTGTCGTCGGCCACAGCCAAAAGCGCGGGAAGGATCACCGCCGATCCATGCATGATCCCGGTGTAGGACGTGTCGTCAATATCCCAGACATGCGCGGCCATGCCGTTGACCAGGGCGGCGGTCTGAACACTGGCGGTGCCGCCGGTGGTGAGCGTCGCAGGGCCGTCCGATCCGGCAAAGGCACCGGCGACCGATAGCGTGGCGGGATGCGTGCCGCCGACGATGATGGCGCCCAGCGTGTCCAGCATGGCGCGGTCTGCGGCGTGCACAACCTTAGCCGGTGGACCCGTGCGGGTGCAGGCAAAGCGCGCGAATTGGCGGGCGACGGGTGTGGTCATGGTGCCCCCTCGATCGCCACCCCATGGGGGCGCGCGTTGGTCAAAAGAACCTCCCAGACCGTCTCGGCCCAGGTGACAGGCACCAGAATGTCGAATGCGTCGCCCCCGGTGCAGTGGATCAGCACCGCAACGTGGTGGATCCCGGTTTGAACGAACTCGCCCGGGGAAAACACGCCCTCTGCCGTATCAATCGCCACGACCTGCGCCAGCAGATCGCGCGCCGCCGGACCGGACAGCGTGATCACGGTTTTCGCGTGGCTAAGATCAAGCGTCACCAGCGCGTCACTGCCGAACCCGGTCAAATCCCCCGTTCCTTCCAGCAAAAGCCGGTCCGGGGCGATGCGCCAGGATGTGGCGCTGTCTGACTGCTGCGCGGCGCGGTAGCCGCCAATCCCGGTCAGCCCGAAATGCTGCGCGACGGGTGTGGCGGCGGCCTCAAACGCGGCCCAACCGGCGATTTGCCACAGGCTGCCCACAGTGCGGTTGCCCAGTGTCACGCCCGTGGCCCCGACCGCGCCTTGATGGCCGGGCGAAAGCTTGCTGCGCAGGGGGGAAAGAACCTCAGCCATTCTGGCGCACGCCCTCCGGGTCAAAGAAATGAGGTGACACGACGCGCGCCTCAACGGTCTGATCGCCCACCAGATCGACCACGCGGATGGTTTCATCCCGGCGGTCCTTGCCGTCTTTCAGCAGCGCCAACGCGATGTTCTTGCCAAGCGCGGGGGAATAGGTGGTGGAGGACACCCAGCCGTCCCCATGGCCTCTGATTTCGCCGGTTTGAGCAAAGAGAAGCGCGCCCGGTTTGGCACCGATATCCCCTTTGATCACCAGACCCACGAGGGTCGGGCGGCTTTTATCCTCCAACACCGGGCGCTTGCGCAGGACGCAGCCGACAAACGGCTTTTTCGACGACGCCAGGCCATCGAGGCCCAGATCCTTCAGCGTCGTGCGCCCTTCTATTTCAGGGCCAGCGACATGGCCTTTTTCAATGCGCAGCGCGCCCATCGCCTCGGTGCCGTAGGGGCGCAGATTGAATTCAGGGCCTGCCTGGTGGATCGCTTCCCACACGTGGGATCCGTGTCCGGCGGGAATATAGACCTCATAGGCCAGCTCACCCGAGTAAGACATGCGGTGAATGCGGACCGGGATATCGGCGATCTTGGTCTGGGTGACATGGTTGTTGGGCATCGCCTCCGCGCTCAGATCCGCCTCGGCCACAGCAGACAAAAGCGCGCGCGATTTCGGCCCGGCGACCGCGATGGCCGCCCATTGATCGGTCACGGTGGTGACATGGACCTTCAGATCGCGCCACGCGGTTTGCAGCAAATGTTCGGCAAAGGCCAAGACCTTGGCGGCATTGGCGGTGGTGGTCGACATGAAATAATCATGCGCCCCCAGCCGCGCGGTTGCGCCGTCATCGAGGACAAAGCCATCCTCACGCAGCATCGCGCCATAGCGCAGCCGCCCAACCTGCAGCGTCTTCCAGCCATTGACGTAAACGCGGTTCAGAAACTCCGCCGCATCCGGGCCCTGCACGGCAATTTTGCCCAGGGTCGAGACATCAATCATGCCCACATGTTCGCGCACATGGGCCGCCTCACGAATGTAGGCGGCGCGCAGATCCTCACCGCTTTGGGGATAATACCACGGCCGCATCCACGCCCCGGCCTCGGTCATCTTGGCCCCGTTTCGGAGGTGCCAGTGGTGGATCGGCGACAGCCGCGTGGGTCGGAAATGCCGACCGGTTTCATGGCCCACAATGACGCCCATGGAAATCGGGGTGAAGGGCGGGCGGAAGGTTGTGGTGCCCACCTCTGGGATTGTCGCGCCGCGCAGCTCTGCCATGCGGGCCAGCGCGTTGACGTTGCTCAGCTTTCCCTGATCGGTGGCCATGCCGTTGGTGGTGTAGCGCTTGAGGTGCTCGACCGAGACATATCCTTCGCGATGGGCCTGATCTATGTCGGAGATTTTCACGTCATGCTGAAAATCGACAAAGGCTTTGCCTTGGGATTTTCCATTGCGGTCAAACACGGCCCAGATCGGGTGATGACCGTCCTGCCAGAATGCGCCAGTGTCGAATGTGTCGGGCTGTGGGCCTGCATCGCCCGTGATCCCGGCGGATTTGGCAGCGTGCGTGCCTTCTTCAAATCCTTGCGCGATCACCACATCCAGAGAGCCCGCCCCGATGGCCAGACCGGCAGACTGGATGGTGTGTGTTTCGTCCAATGCGGGCACGAAGCAATGGCCGGTGGCGTCAAACACGGGCTTGCCGTATCGCTGTGACCAGAGATGCACCGCGGGCGTCCAGCCACCTGACATCGCAATAACATCTGCCGTGAAGGTTTTGGACGATCCGGTGGCATAGCCCCGCGCGTCAATCGGTGCGACAAGAGCCGAGGTGACATGCTTTCGCCCTTTGGCCTCTATCACGCCATGGCCGAACAGGATCGAAACCCCGGCCTTGGTCGCCGCTTCAACCGCCGCGCCTTCCACGATGGGCCGCATATCCACCAAGGTGACAGAGGCCCCTGCCCCGGCCAGATCAGCGGCCACAGCATACGCACTGTCATTGTTGGTGGTCACAATGAAGCTTTGGCCCGGCAACACGGCATAGCGGTTGAGATAGGTGCCCACCGCGCCCGCCAGCATGACGCCGGGTTTGTCATTGCCGCCAAAAGCCAGCGGTCGTTCTATCGCGCCGGTGGCCATCACGCAGCGCGTGGCATGGACCAGCCAGTACCGTTGCCGCACCTGATGGTTTTCCGGCGCCTTGAGGTGATCCGACACCCGTTCGACCAAACCGAACACGTCGCCGTCATAGGCGCCAAACGCGGTCGTGCGGGTCAGGATGCGGACATTATCAAGCGCGTCCAAGTCGGCCCGGACGTTCTTCAGCCAAGCATCGCCTGGCCCGCCCACCGCCTCAGACAGGATCGCTCCGCCCAGGTCAAAATCCTGTTCCACCAACATCACCCGCGCCCCGGCGCGCCCGGCGGCCAGCGCGGCAGACAGCCCCGCCGCCCCGCCACCGATGACCAACACGTCACAAAAAGCATTGCGCTTTTCGTACGTGTCGGGATCGTCCAGATAGGTCCCCCGACCCATGCCTGCGGCCTTGCGGATGAACGTCTCACACATCATCCAGAACCGGGTGGTGTGTTTGAACGGGCCGATAAAGGTCTTGTAGTAGAACCCTGCGCTGAGGACCGGGCTCAGCCAATCATTGACTGCGCCAACGTCGAAATTCCGGTTGGGCCAGGCGTTTTGGCTGGTCGACACCAGCCCATCAAACGCCTCGGTCACCGTCGCGCGGACATTGGGTTCATGGCGGTCGCCATCGCGCAGATGCACCATCGCGCCGGGCTCTTCCACGCCTGCCGAAAACACGCCACGCGGCCGGTGGTATTTGAAACTGCGCCCCACCAGGCTTACCCCACCCGCCAACAGCGCAGAGGCCAGCGTATCGCCATGAAAGGCCGGAAGGGTCTCACCATCAAACCGGACCGAAAGAGGTGTGCTGCGGTCGATGCGACCGCCGGTTTTAAGCCGTTTCATCGGCCACCTCCCGCGCCAGCCGACAGCTGCGCACGTCGTGGGTCAGCGTGTTGCGTTCCACAACGACCCATTGGCGGCACCCCTGAACATGGTGCCAATATTCCCTGTGCCAGCCGCGCGGGTTATCGCGGTTGAACACGTAATCCAGCCAGGGCTGCATGGCCTCTTCGTCCATCGCCGGACGGGTCACACTGGCGTCCTCGCCATAGGTAAACTCGGTCTCATCGCGAAGCCCGCAGACCGGGCAGTTGATCCGGATCATTGGTCGTCCTCAATGCGCATTTGGTTTGGGTCCGCTGCCCTTTTCATCCATCTGGTAGCCGCGCGCGAAACGGTGCAGCGTGAATTCGGCGTTGTCAGGATGCGGGGTGTCGGTGGCGATGGTATGAGCAAAGCACCAGCCCGAGGCGGGCGTCGCCTTGAACCCGCCATAGCACCAGCCGCCATTCAGATAGAGCCCGTCAATCGGGGTCTTGGTGATGAAGGGCGAGCCGTCCATCGACATGTCCATCACCCCGGCCCAATGACGGAGCAATTTCAATCGCGACACACACGGCATCAACGCCTTGGCACTGGCCAACGTATGTTCCACCAACGGCAGCCCGCCGCGTTGGGCATAGGAATTGTACATGTCCAGATCACCGCCCAGCACCAGCCCGCCCTTGTCGGATTGGCTGATGTAGAAATGCGCGGCCCCAAAGCTGATCACCGTATCCACGAGCGGTTTGTAAGGTTCGGTCACGTAGGCTTGCAGGCAATGCGTCTCAATCGGCAGCCGCAGACCCGCCATCTGCGCCAGATGGCCGGAATGACCCGCGACGCACAGCGCGACCTTCTTGGCGCGTATGTCGCCCCGGTTGGTCTGCACCCCGACGATCTTGTCACCCTCCCGCAGATAGCCTGTGACCTCCCGCTGTTGCAGGATATCGACCCCCCGGCGATCGGCCCCCCGGGCATAGCCCCAGGCAACCGCATCGTGACGCGCCGTCCCCGCACGGCTTTGATAAATCGCGCCATGAATGGGAAAGCGCGCGGCGTCGGAATAATCCAGATACGGCAGGCGTCGTTTGACCTCAGCCCGGTCAAAAAGTTCGGCATCAATGCCATTTGCACGCATGACATTGCCCCGACGCCGTGCCGCATCCATCTGCCCGGGAGAGTGGCAGAGGTTGTACTGACCCCGTTGAGAGATCATCACGTTGAAATTCAGATCCTGGCTTAGGTTCTCCCACAGCTTCATCGACCGTTCATAGAACATCGTGTTGCCCGGCATCATGTAGTTGGACCGCACAATCGTTGTGTTGCGGCCGGTGTTTCCGCCGCCAATCCAGCCCTTTTCGACCACCGCGACATTGGTGATCCCGTGTTCTTTCGCCAGATAATAGGCCGTGGCCAGCCCATGCCCCCCGCCGCCGACAATCAGCACGTCATATTCGATCTTCGGCTCCGGGTCGCGCCACGCGCGCTCCCAGTTCTTGTTGCCTGAGAGGGCGTGTTTAAAGACAGAAAGCGCCGAATAGCGTGTCATTTGGATCATTCGCTGTGATTCGAACACATGATGCACCGAATGATATATTCACGGAAGAAAAAAATGGCGTTTGCTGTTTTTTGTCACCTTGAGAATTGTAACTGTTCAGAAAGTATCGTTTGCTGCATGCGCACAAAGGAGAGAACCTTGGATATTTTGCAGAAGTTACGTGGCGAGTTGCCTGTTTTGCCCAAGAAGCTTGCGCTGGCCGCCCGCTATGCGCTGGACAATCCCGACCGTATTGCGCTGGATTCCATGCGCGGCTCGGCCGGTCGTGTGGGCGTGACGTCGACCACCATGCTGCGATTGGCGCGCCAGCTTGGCTATGAAAGCTATGAGGATTTCAAAGCAGGCTTTCAGAACCAGTTGGTCACCAAGGGTTTTGGCGAAAGGGCCGGGGCGCTGCACAATGGCGAACTAATCGGTGAAACCGCATCCCTGTCAGAGACCATCTATCTTGCCGCACAACGAAACCTGCGCAGAACGATTTCTGAATCGAACCTGACGGATCTGTCCGCCGTTGCCCATTCCATCCGCGAGGCCAAGGCGTGTTATCTGTTGGGCTCCGGGTCGATTTTCTGGCTGGCGTCGTTTTTCAAGAACACGGGCTCCATGATCCTGCCGAACCTGCGGCTTATCGGGCCTGAATTTCCGGTGGCGGCGGAAGCGCTGGGGCAGCTGAGCGTCGGCGACGTGTTGTTGGGCATCGGCATCAGCCCCTGCGCAACGCGCACAATAGAAGGCATGCGGTTTGCCAAAGACGCTGGCGTCAAAACAATTGCGCTCACGGACCGTCCCAGTTCGCCATTGGCTGAACAAGCCGATTTCGTGCTTTGCGCTGATACCCAAGGCCCGCATTACTATCCGTCCATCATCGCCGTTGTGTCGCTCGTCGAGACCATCCTTGCGACTGTAGTTGCAGAAGGCGGGGAACAGGAACTTGAACGAATTGGCGAGTTGGAAGGGTTCCGAAAGATAAACAATGCGTATGTAGAGTATTGATCTGTTCGACATCGAATAATTTTGAACACAAGCGTTTGATTGGTTTTAGAGGATCAGGCTCGCTGAAATTTCGATCTATGCCGCGTTTTCTTGATACAGCAAGTGGCGTTCCTGGATTGTCTTTTTCTTGATCTCCTTTCTACGGTTGAAAGTGTTTTCAGGCCGGCAGAAGTAGGCATTGGCGAAGGACAGCTTTGCCTGGCCGGGCTGCCGCAAAGCAATCTAGTGATCAACGGCAGGTTTGGGCCGGATACGCATGCCAACGCAACAATATTTGATTGACGACCGCGGATCGCAACGAAAAGCCGGAACAGAAGCATTCAGGAGGTCCCAAACAGCTTCGTTTAGAATAGCTTAAAGCAGATACGGCGGCGTGACAGCACAAACAATACTTGCACGTTCTGTGCCCGAGTTTCTGATCTTGTAAGGCGATTTCCCGAAAAGGTGGAAGCCACCGCCCGAGCGGATCACATGAGTTTCGCCCTCGGTCTTTAGCGTTATCTCGCCCGCTATGACGATGACGGCCGTCTCTCCATCATGCGACAGTGGCTCGACACCAGTGCCGACCCCGACATCATAATGCTCCAGAAACATCTGGAGTGATTTGTCACGGCGCTCGCTGCACATCTCGAACAATTCAGCCGCGCCGCTGCTGACTTCGAAGAGCTCGTCACGGTCGTAAACAAACAGGTTCTTCCGCGTGGTCGGCAATGCGAAGAACTCGGCCATTTCAATGGACATGGCGCAGAGGATCTTGTGCAGCGACGCAAGCGAGGGGGCGTGCGATTCCTGTTCTATCAGTGAAATCGTGGCTGCGGTGACGCCAGCTTTCTTGGCCAGTTCACGTTGGGACAGACCCTTCTCTTCGCGGATTATCTGAAGCCTTGAGCCAATCTGTAATTCCGAGGCCTCGCCCCGCGCGCGCAGTTTTGCGGCGACTGCGGTGTCTTCCGCAGACTTGGTTTTCCGGTCCTTGTTGATCAAATTCATTCGTCTCAGATGCTAGTCGAGGGTACCGATGCGAGTACCCTATTCACTCGGTTCGCTACACGCCAGCGATAAATAAATTTGGCTTAAATGATAAATATTTTGACTCATAACAAAACCTCAGCGTAGCTTAACGGCAAAGGTAACGGAGGATCAGGGTCAGAGGATGGAGCAAGGGGGTGCGCTCAAATCGGTAGACGTTGCGATCATAGGCGGCGGTGTGGCGGGTTGTTCGCTTGCCTATCATCTGACGAAAATCGGCGTGACAGACGTGGCGCTGTTCGAGCGGAAGCAGCTGACCTGTGGCACGACATGGCATGCCGCCGGATTGGTCACGCAACTGCGCGCCACCCGCACCATGACGGAATTAGCCAGATACACCGGCGAGTTGTTTCAAAACCTCGAAGCCGAAACCGGGCAAGCGACGGGTTTCAAACAAAATGGCGCGGTGCGGGTCGCCAAGACAGGCGCCCGGCTGGAAGAGCTCAAACGCGGTGTCTCCATGGCGCGCAACTTTGGTCTTGAAGCCGATGTGATAACGCCAGAGCAGATCAGAGAACGATGGTCCCCGATTGATACGACCGACATCATCGGCGGCATCTGGATGCCCAATGATGGGCAGGTCAATCCGGCTGATGTCACCATGGCGCTCGCCAAAGGGGCCCGTATGGGCGGGGCGCAAATCCTTGAGAACACGCCGGTGATGCAGATCTTAGTGGAGCAGGGCCGTGCCGTGGGCGTGCGCACGGCTGAGGGTGATGTCCGCGCCAAGAAGGTGGCAATCTGCGGCGGCATGTGGTCGCGTGATCTGGCGGCGCAGATCGGTGTCAGCCTGCCCCTACATGCAGCCGAGCATTTCTATATCGTGACCGAACCGATCCCAAACCTGCCAAGTGATCTCCCCGTGCTCTTCGTGTCGGACGAATGCGCCTACTACAAGGAAGATGCTGGAAAGCTATTGTTGGGATGTTTCGAACCGGGCGCGAAGCCCTGGGGTCATAACGGCATCCCCGAAGACTTCTGCTTTGATAGCCTGCCCGAGGATTTCGACCATTTCGAGCCCATCCTGGCGGACGCGGTCAAGCGCGCTCCTATCCTTGGTGACGCGGGAATACAGCTGTTTTTCAACGGACCCGAGAGCTTTACTCCGGATGATCGCTATCTCCTGGGGGAAACAGCCGAGGTCGAAGGGCTCTTTTGTGCCTGCGGGTTCAATTCCATAGGCATTCTGTCCTCCGGCGGGGTCGGCAAATCATTGGCGCAGTGGATCAAGGACGGGCACCCACCGGTCGAACTGATTGACGTCGATGTGCGTCGCATGCAGCCGTTCCAAAACAACTCAAAGTATCTCTTTGACCGCACCACCGAGACGCTGGGCCTGCTGATGGACATGCACTGGCCCTATCGTCAGTTCGCTACGGCGCGTGGTCTGCGCCGCTCACCGTTTCACGACCGTATGTTGGACGCCGGTGCTGTGATGACCGAAGCGGCCGGTTTCGAGCGGCCAGGGTTCTTCACGACGCCGGATGAGCCAAAGAAGATCATCTATTCCTACGGCCCGCAAAGCTGGCATGAGGCGGTTCGGAGAGAAGTGACTAACACCTCCGAGAACGTGACAGTCTTTGATCAGAGCTGCTTTGTGAAATACCGCGTGGACGGTCCGGACGCGATGCGCGTTCTCAACCATGTCTGTGCGAACGATGTCGACGTCCCGATCGGTAGGATCGTCTACACGCAGTGGCTGAACGCGCGCGGTGGGATCGAGGCGGATGTGACCGTCACACGGATTTCCGAGACAAGCTACCTGATCGTGACGATTGCAACCTCCCAAACCCGCGATCTGGCCTGGCTGAAACGCCAGATACCGGATGATGCCCGCGCGTTTGCCTATGACGTAACCTCCGGCCTGCCGATGCTGGCTGTGATGGGGCCGAAATCGCGCGCTTTGCTTGAGAAGCTTTCCGGTGCGGACCTGTCCAACAAGGTCCATCCCTTCGGCGTCAGTCGCGAGATCGAGATCGGCTACGCGACCATGCGCGCCTCGCGCGTGACATTCGTCGGCGAGCTCGGATGGGAGCTGTATATGCCCGCTGATATTGCGGCCTACGTGCTTGAGCATCTGACCAAGGCGGGCGCGATATACGGGCTGGGGCATGGCGGCTTCTTCACCATCAACTCCATGCGGATGGAAAAGGGCTTTCGCCATTGGGGGCATGATATCGGCGTCGAGGACACGCCGCTCGAAGCCGGGCTGAAATTTGCTGTGGCATTCGACAAGAAAGGCGGTTTCATCGGGCGCGATGCCCTGTTGCGGCAGCGCGATGGAGGCCCGTTGACCAAGCGTCTTGTGCAGGTGGCCTTGACCGACGAGGCGGCGCCGCTTCTCCACCATGAAGAGCCCATTCGCATGAATGGCGCGATTGCTGGGTCAATCACGTCAGGGTTTTACGGCCATCGCCTGAACCGCTCTCTGGGGATGGGCTACATCCACCACCCCGAGGGGATCACCGCGCAGATGCTGTCCAGCGAGAGCTTCGGGATCGAGGTCGCCTGTGAGCACTACCCGGCACGGGTGCAGCTCGGGTCGTGGTTCGACCCGAAGGGCGAACGGATAAAATCATGATCAGATAATTCGAGAAAGGGAGATGAAGATGACAGAGGTTTTGGAAAAGCTCGGCACGCTTTCCGCCAAGAGCTATGCGGACGGCGAGTTCGTTGAGAGCAAAGCGACCGACCATGCCGATGTGATCGACCCGGCGACCGAAAAGCGCATCGGCCAGATCGCAATGACCCCGCTCGAGGAGGTTGACGCGGTGATCGACGTCTCGCGCGCCGCGCAAGACAAATGGAAGCGCCTCGCCGCGCTGGATCGTGCCACGTTCATGCACAAGGTCGCCGACCGAATGGCCGCCAATGACCGCCGCTTTGCCGAAGCCTTGACCCGCGAGATGGGCAAGCCATTCAAAGAGGCGCTGGACGAAGTGCACTGGTCGGTTCATTCGATCCGCTACAATGCCGAGATCGCCCGTAACGACACGGGCCGTGTGATGGGCAATGCAACCGAAGGCCAGTTTCACTACACGTTGAAACAGCCCCTCGGCGTGGCGGCGCTGATCATGCCGTTCAATTACCCGCTTGTTCTCCTGTCTTGGGAGGCCGGTGCCGCGCTGGCGGCGGGATGTTCGGTGGTGGTCAAACCGTCTGAATACACGAGCCTCTGCACACTTCTCTTTGCCGAAGCGTTCGCCGACCTTCCCGATGGGGTGTTTCAGGTGGTCACAGGGGGCGGCGACGTGGGCCGGCACATGGTGGAACATGAGCACACCCACGTTGTCGTCTTCACCGGGAGCGTTCCCATCGGGCAGTCCGTTGCCGAAACATGTGGCCGGTTGATGAAACGCAGCCTGATCGAGACGTCCGGAAATGACCCTTTCCTGATCATGCCGTCGGCACCGATGGACATCACCGCGCGCGCGGCCAACTTTTCCGCCTTCATGAATTGCGGCCAGATCTGTGTGAGTGCTGAACGGTTTTATGTGCATGACGACATTCACGACGCCTTTGTGGCCAAACTGGTAGAGCAGGCCGAGACATTGCGCATCGGCAACGGTCTGGAGCGGGTCGATATGGGGCCGATGGTGTCTGCCAAGGAACGGGACCGCTACGAACGGCTGATGAAAAAGGCGCGCGATCAGGGCGCTATGGTGGCCACGGGCGGCGGGCGCCCGTCTGAGTTCAATCAGGGTTGGTTCGTGCAGCCCACAGTGCTGACAGATTGCACGCCCGAGATGGATATCTTCCACGAGGAAAGCTTTGGCCCGGTGGCGCCGATCTGCCGTGTCAAAAGCTTCGACGCGGCGTTGGAGCACGCCAATAACAGCAGGTTCGGGCTGGGAGCGAATATCTACACCAGGGATCTCTCAGAGGCGATCCGCGGCACCGAGGAATTGCAGGCCGGGATGGTCTGGGTCAACGCACCGCTTCTTGACAATGATGCAGGTCCCTTTGGGGGCTCAAAGCTTTCGGGCATGGGCCGCCAGCTTGGTCCCGACGGTGTCGATACCTTCCGCGAAACCAAGATGATCATGATCGACCCGGATTGTGCACCACAGGATTTTTGGTGGTTTCCCTACCAGGATGCCGAGTCTTTCCCAGGTCAGGGTTGAAGCTGGCTTGATACCAAACTTCGAGAGGAACAAGAAATGTCAGAGAAAGAAACCTTTGTCGCGGCGCTCGAAGAGCGTTTGCAGATCCTTGAGCGCCCCGAGAACCAGGGCAGCGGATTTTCCGGCCTGTCCTGGGCGTTGCTGGCCCTTACCGGCATCATCGCACCGGCGTTGATCCTGATTTGGGGGGCGTCGTGATGGCACAAGATACGCTGATGACAGCGGAAAAAGCCGATGAAACCAACTGGCCGCTTCTGCCGTCCGAACGTTTCTGGACATCGTGGCGTCTGGGTGTCGTGCTTTTGGTCGCTGCCTGCGCGACCTGGTGTTTCATTATTGGCGAGTATGTCGGCTACTACCTCGGGTTCAAACCGGGGCTTGCCGCGATGGCCGCCGGTTCCATGATCGGGATGTTGATGGTCACGCTTGCGGTCGTGCCCGCCGCGACGCGCTACGGCATCGATTCAATCGTATCGTGCTATCCCCAGTTCGGGACGCGCGGATGGCTGATTGCAGTTTTCTTGCAATACGTCTCGATCATCGGGTGGAATTCACTCTTGTTGATATTTTTCGGCAAATCCGTAACCCAACTTTTTATCGTTTTGGGCTGGGCCACAGCGGACAGCGCCAGTTGGCTCGTGCCTGTCTCGACCATTGTGTCGTGCCTGATTGTTTATGTCATCCTGTTGGGCGGCGCGCGGGCGATCAGCAAGGTGTCCGTCCCGCTTTTCTTCTGCATTGTCGGAGTGGGCGGATGGATGCTCTTTCTGCTGGTTACACAGGAGTCTGAGACCATTGCCGCCGCTGAACCGGCCTACGCAAGCGGCAGTTTCCGCTGGGACTATGTCACGGGTATCGAGATCGGCATCGTGAGCCTTTTGTCCTGGTGGCCCTATATCGGGGCGATGGTGCGGGTTGCGCCGAATGCTGACAAGGCGGCCATGCCCTCCATGCTTGGCATGGGTTTGCCAGTGCCGATCCTCAGCGTCATCGGCCTGGCAGCAGTGCTGGCCCTTGGGGTGTCTGACCCATCGGCGTGGATGGTCGAACTTGGTGGCAGCGTGTATGGGGCCATCGCACTTGTCTTCGTGATCGCGGCCAATCTCGGCACGGCCATGACAGGCGTTTATGCGACCTCGCTGGGTCTGAAAAGCGTGCCGGGCTTGTCTTCACGCTCATGGTCCACAGCTCTCTTGCTGTCGATCGTGCCGGTCGCTTTCATCGGCACGTTCCTGCCCGAGCTGTTCTTCGCCAATTTCGGGACGTTTCTTGCGTTTATTGGCGTCTTCTTCGCACCTCTGTGTGGAATCCAGATCATCGACTTCCTCGTGCTGCGCAACCAACGCATCAGCGTGCGCGCACTCTATGATGCGCGGCCGGGCTCGCCCTATTATTACTATGCCGGGTTCAACCCCGCAGCGTTGCTAGCGATGGCTGCGGGTTTCGTCACCTATCTCTACCTGCTCAACCCGCTGAGCTATGTCAGCAGAACACCCTATGAGTACCTGACGGCCTCGTTACCGACGGCCTTTGTTGGAGCGATGGTGTATCTTCTGGTCACGCTCGTCCTGATCCGGCCTGCAGGGCTGGGGGGGTACGGCGCAGCAGCTGAGGCCGACCGGGCGTGACACTCATGGTAGCTCCATCAACAGGTCCTTGCGGCGTGACTGAATTGGTCGAACAGACTGTCGTGCTGGTACAGAGCTTTGACGACCCAGTCTTTGTCCCGTTCCAGTCGCGCCTTAGCTGCCGCTTGTTCGCTGCTGCTTTGCAATCAATACTGCGCTGCATGAGGCTTCGGGGCATAACGATTGCGAGCCCGACCTCCGGCATTGAAACCGGTTCAGCACAAAAAATGACAGACAGGAAAAATGCGTCTGCAAGAGTTGTGCGATTAGGATCGTTCACGGCGGCTCCATTACTAACGAGAACGTCCACCAAAGTTTCCTCTGGCAGCCGGGGAGTTAGTAAGCCGCTGACAGACGACCGCGTTGGCCTCTAGGCCGAAGCCCTGGACATACGCCAGCCCCTCCCCGACCATAGAGGTTCGAGGAGGTATCGTTGCGGTCGATACCGACCTCTGTCGGTGGGGTTATTACGCCCCGAGACCGGCTCATTCAGCCAATCCTGGGCTTAGCTTAGCTCGAATGCCAATAAAACGAATGGGCAAAGCGCATGCCGCCGAAATGCGGAAGCTTCTGTTTTTATCTCTAAACTCGCAGTGCGGCTGGAAGAATGGTGCCGCTGAAGGGACTCGAACCCCCGACCCCATCATTACGAATGACGTGCTCTACCAGCTGAGCTACAGCGGCATCTTTCTCTTCCGCGGCCCTACTATGGCCCTACTCGTTACAATGCGCCATCTCTACCTCACCGGCTTCGAACGTCAATCGCGGATGGACCCGCTACTTACGAATGACGTGCTCTACCAGCTGAGCTACAGCGGCCTCGTGACGTGCCGCTATAGCACCCGCATAGACATGCGAAAAGGGCTAGTTTTTGGTCTCGCTCTCGACAAGCGGCTCGGCCCCTTGCGCGGTTGCGTCATCGGGCATGCCCACCGGTTCGGCCTCTACAATTTCGGCGTGATCCACGGCATCTTCGCCGGTTTTGTCTTCAATCGTGCCCACGATCAGCGGCAGCATTTCCACACCTATAGGCGAACTGACAGAAGCCTCGGGCGGCGACCGCCAGGACAGGCTGTCAAATGTGCCGCAGTTTTCGCAGATCGCGCGCCATTCAGCGTGGATGTGCTGACACACATCGCACACCCATTGCGGCCCGCGCGGCGCGGACAAGGCGCGCGCCAGCCAACCCTTGACCACCACGTCAGAGGCCCCTTCGCCCCGCTCCACCGCCGCCATGATCGTGAGCGACCGGGCGTCAGGTTCCTTTTCCACCAGCTTTGCCACGGCCCGGCGCGCGGCGGGAAAATCCTCGGCCGCGATCTGCAACTCCGCTTCGGCCAGTTTCGTCTCCCGGTCGTCGGGCTGCAGCTTGAAGAGCTTCGCAAACCGCTTTAGGCGCGCCTCGGGTGTCTCTTCTGGTTCAATCTCAGCAAAGGCGGCTGCCAGATCAGGATGCGGGGTCGTGCCCCAGGCCTTGCGAATGGTGGCGGCCGCCTTGCGTTTATTTCCCTGCAACGTGAAGGCCCGCGTCGCCATCGCCGCGGCCGGGATCAGATCGGGCGACAGGCGATTGGCCTCAATGGCCGCCTTACCCGCTTCCTCGGTTTTTCCTTCAGACAGCATCTCCATCGCCTCGGTCAGCGCCAGAACGGCATCACGCCGCTTATGCAGATCACGCGGCATGGAGCCATATTTGAGCTTGTTTCGCAGCGTTTCCCGCGCACCCTTCCAATCCTCGGATTTCGCCTGCAACTGCAGCAGGGTATCCTGCGTTTCCACATGCCGAGGCTTCAGCGCAAACGCCGTCTCGGCCAGCTTCAGCGCCGTATCTGTATCCCCATCCGAAAGCGTCTGCTTCATCAGCCCACGCACACCCACAAAGCGCGTCTTTTCATTGGTCAAAAGCCGCTTGTAGACCTCTTCGGCCTTTTTGCGGTTGCCCGTCATCTCCGCCGCCTGCGCCGTCAGCAGATTGGTCAGCGCGGGCTTGCGCAAATACCGCTCCGCCTTGCTGGCCTTCGTCAGGGCTAAATCCCCTTCGCCCGAGGCCAACGCCATCATCCCCTCTGACAGAGCACGATACCCCTTCTCCTGCCGCGAGCGATCAAAGTAGCGCGAAATCGCGGTTTCATCACCGTTGATAAAGCGCAGCACAGCAATCAGGAAGGACGCCAGTTTCAGGAACAGCCAGATCGCGATCACCAGCACAATGAGCGCGATGGCGGCCTTGAAGGGCGTCAGCACAAACTCCTGCCCGGCCATTTGAATGGTGACCCCGCCGTCAAGCTCCAGCAGGTAGACCGCGCCGAAGCTCGCCGCGATGACAAGACCGATGAAGACGATAATTTTTGTAACGGACCAAATCATGACTATTCCGATCCTAATTCAGACTGTCGCTGAGCGTTTTGGCCGCCTGAAGCGCGCCCGCGCGCGCCTCAGCGCGAGCCACCCAACCGGCCATCGCGGGTTGCGCGACCTCTGGCAGTGTTTTGATCTGAGAAAGCGCATCGCCAAGCCTACCCTCGCGCAGTGCGGCTTCGGCACGGGACAAGACCGCATCCGTGCCATCGCCTTCCTGCGGAGTGAGCGACCGCGCGCCCAGTTGCGATTTGAAGAAACCCGTCAGGCCGCCCGTCTCACCGGTTTCTGCCGCCGCCGCACGATCATCGGCCAACGCGGCACGCGCTGCATCGGGGAAGCTTTCTTGCAGGCTGGCTAGCGTCGGCACGCCATCCGACGCGTTCGTCAGCGCGGCAGGTACGTCAACGCCCATCCCGCTCAAGTCCGTCAGCACATCACCGAACGCGGCACCGCTTTCCAACGCGGTTTCAACCAGCGTCATGGCCGCCCGTCGCAGCGTCGCCTCCGCTGCCGACCGGGCATCCGCCTTGGCCACTTCATTTTCAGCTTCCAGCGCGGAAATCGTGGATTTCAGATCATCGAGATCTTCGCGCAGTTCCGGATCCACGGCTCCCGGCGTCACAGGTTCGCGCGACTCAACTGCCGTGACGCGGACATCAAGAGCGGCAATGCTTGCGCTGAGGGCCGCAATCTCTGCCTCGACGCCGCTGAGGTCCACGGGCGCGGCAGGCTCATCGATCAGACCCGCCAACTCATCCAGACGTCCGCTTTGTTCCGAGATGGATTGCTCAACTCCAGACAGATCCACAGGGTCAGGCACATCCACACCCACGCCCACTAAAGCTGCAAAAAATCCGATGGCGCCTGCGACAACGCCACCGAAGACCAAGGCGATCACACCATTGCCGGATTGGCTCTGCGCGGGCTGGGCAACTTCGGCAGGAAGGGCTTGCGGCTTTGTCGCCTCTGCGCCCGAGGCACTGTCCTCAGCATCGGCAGGCTGGGCACTGTCCTCAGCATCGACAGGCTGGGCATCGGCCTCAGCATCGACAGGCTGGCCATCGGTCTGCCCATCGGACGGGGCCCGGTCTGCCGCGTCTTCCGCCACATCCTCAGAAACAACCGCCGCAACCGTGTCGTCACCGCGCTCGGCGGCTCCATCCACGATCTCGGCATCTACCACCTCTTCGGCAGGTTTTTTCCGGCGCGAACTGTTTTTTCGCGTCGTCGTCTTCTTTGCCACCTGAATCACCTTCTCGCAGCCGGGCGCGTCACCGCCCATTGACACTACTGTTCTAACTGAGGCTGCTCAAGTCAGTTCCCACGTCAGCTCGCGTTTCGCACGGCCTCTGCCATGGCCGCTGCATCGGGATTGGGCAAAGTGGTGAGGTAGCGGGTGTGGGGCTCGGGCACCATACGCGCCACCCCGTCACTCATCGCGACCACCCGCAAATCTGCCGTCTCGGGGCAGGCGTCGAAGAAAAGCCGCGCTGATCGGGCGGAGAAAAGCGGCACGATCACGGGGTCATCGCCGCCGAGCAGCGCACAGGCCTTATCAGAAAGCGGCGCATCCCGCGGGTCATAAACCACCACATCAGAGGCGTTTAGCCCCGACGCCTTCAGCGCGCCCACCATATCAAACGCCACATGCCGACCGCGCGCATATACGATTTGCCCTTCCGGTCCATCTGCAATGATGCGCTGCGCCGCCGTCTCCGCCGTCTCTCCGGCCATGATCGCGTCACTTCCAGCGGACCGAGCCGCATCCGTCGTCGCCCGCCCCACGCAGTAACACCGCTGCCCATTCAAAGCCGGGATCGCGTGAGACGACGTAATCACCACGACATCCGCCGCGCCCAGATCCGCCTGCACCGGTTCAATCACCATCAAGGACGACACCACCACCGGCAAACCCTGCAGCATCGCCGCAAAGGCATCCGCCCCGGGCTGCGGTCGCGTGATCAAAACCGTCAGTTGTTTGTCCATGCCCCAAGTGGTACTCGGCCCCCACCGCAATCGCAACGGCCCGCCATGATAGATGAGCTTACCGTTCTGGGACTGGAAAGCAGCTGTGATGACACAGCCGCCGCCGTGGTGCGCGTGCGTGAGCGGGCGGAAATCCTCTCCTCCGTCGTCCACGGCCAAAGCGCGCTGCACGCCCAGTTCGGCGGCGTGGTGCCGGAGATTGCCGCGCGCGCCCATGCCGAAAAGCTGGACTTCTGCGTGGAAGAGGCACTGGATCAAGCACAGCTCACCCTGCGCGACATCGACCTCATCGCCGCCACCGCAGGTCCTGGCCTCATTGGCGGTGTCTTGTCGGGCGTCATGTGCGCCAAAGGGCTTGCCGCAGGATCAGGCCTGCCGCTTATCGGCGTCAACCACCTCGCCGGTCACGCACTCACCCCCCGTCTCACCGACGCGCTGCCCTACCCCTACCTCATGCTGCTCGTCTCCGGCGGTCATTGCCAGTTCCTGATCGTACGCGGCGCGCAAGATTTCAAACGCTTGGGCGGCACCATCGACGACGCGCCCGGTGAGGCCTTCGACAAGGTCGCCCGCCTCTTGAGCCTTCCCCAACCCGGCGGCCCTGCGGTCGAAACCTGCGCCCGCGACGGCAACCCGCACCACATCCCGCTCCCCCGCCCTCTCCTGGACCGAGCCGATTGCGACATGAGCTTCTCGGGTCTCAAAACCGCCCTCTTGCGCGCTCGCGACAAGCTGGTCGAGGAACGGGGCGGCCTACACACCCAGGACCGCGCCGACCTCTGCGCCGCCTTCCAGTTGGCCGTGACGGATGTTCTCAGCGCCAAAACAGATCGCGCCCTGTCACTTTTCATAACCGACTCCAGCGCACCGCCCGCCATCGCGGTGGCGGGAGGCGTCGCCGCCAATCTGCAAATCCGCACCGCACTAGAAGACGTCGCCCGCGCCCACGCCGCCCGTTTCCTCGCCCCGCCGCTCTCCCTTTGCACCGACAACGCCGCGATGATTGCCTATGCGGGCGCGGAAGGATTTCGCGCCGGTCACCGCGATGATCTGCGCCTCTCGGCCCGCCCCCGCTGGCCCCTTGATCAAACCAGCCCCGCGATGCTCGGTAGCGGCAAAAAAGGGGCCAAGGCATGATCACCATCATGGGTGCCGGCGCATTTGGTACAGGCCTCGCCATATCGCTGGCAGCGCGCCATGACGTCACTCTCTGGGCCCGCAACGCAGACCACGCCGAAGAGATGCGCAGCACTCGCCAAAATGCGCGCCGCCTGCCCGGCGTTTCGCTCCCTGAACGGATCACCGTCTCCAACGAAGCCCGCTTCGGCGATGCCATCCTCCTCGCCATCCCTTCTCAGAAACTCCGCGCGTTCCTGTCGGACACCCAAATGCCCGCAAACATCCCCCTCGTCGCCTGCTGCAAAGGCATCGAGTTGGGCACCGGCCTTCGCCCCAGCCAGATCATCGCCGAAACCCGCCCCGATGCCCCCATCGCCATCCTCACCGGCCCCTCCTTCGCTGCCGACATCGCCCGGGGCCTGCCTACCGCGCTCACCCTGGCCTGTGCAGATGAAAAACTCGCGACCCAACTGCAAACCCATCTCACGACCCCCAATATCCGCCTTTACCGCAGTACGGATGTGATCGGCGCGGAACTGGGCGGCGCGCTCAAGAACGTCATCGCCATCGCCTCCGGCGCAGCCATCGGTGCAGGACTGGGGGAGAGCGCCCGCGCCGCCCTCATGACCCGTGGTTTTGCGGAAATGTCCCGCGTTGCCGAACGCCTTGGCGCCGATCCCGGCACGCTCAGTGGCCTTTCTGGTTTCGGCGATCTGGTCCTTACCTGCTCCTCGGAATTGTCCCGCAATTACTGCGCTGGGCTGGCGATAGGACGCGGAGAACCCCTCCCCGAAGACACCACCATCGAAGGCATCGCCACCGCCCGCGCCGTCTTTGAGACGACACAAGACCTCGACTTGCCCATCACCCGCGCCGTCACAGTGCTGGCGTCAGGCGAATTGCGGGTCGCGGACGCCATGGATATGCTGCTCAAACGACCATTGAAGGAAGAAACATGCTGATCGCCCTCATCGCCCGCGACAAACCCGGCGCGCTCCAGACCCGCCTTGATAACCGCGAGGCTCATGTCGCCTATCTCAAGGCCAACAGCATCGTAAGTCAGGCAGGGCCCCTGCTTGATGACGCAGGCGACATGCGCGGATCGCTCATCGTGCTCGACGTGCCAGACATGGCCACGGCAGAGGCCTTCGTGGCGGGCGACCCATATGGTCATGCAGGCCTCTTTGAGCGCATAGAGCTAATCCCGTGGAACAAGGTCATCTGATGCAATACTGGCTCTTCAAATCCGAACCCGGCAATTGGAGCTGGGACCAACAGGTCGCCAAGGGTGAGGCGGGCGAGGAATGGGACGGCGTACGCAACTACCAGGCGCGCAACTTCATGCGCCAGATGGCACTTGGCGACCGGGGCTTTTTCTACCACTCCATGAAGGAAAAATCCGTCGTAGGCATCGTGGAGGTCATCGCCACCTCCCACCCCGACAGCACAACCGACGATCCCCGCTGGGACTGCGTCGATATCAAATCCGTGCGCCCGGTCGCCCAGCCCGTCACCCTCGATCAGATCAAGGCCGATCCCCGGCTTGAAAACATGGTGCTCGTCAACAATTCCCGCCTATCCGTCCAACCCGTCACAGCCGAGGAATGGACGATCATCTGCGAGATGGCCGGGGTGGAACCTTGAAACGCCCCATTGCAGATGGTGCCGCCCGCGCCATCACTCAGAATTTGATTGTTTGAAGCCAAAAAGAAGCCAAAAGGCGCCCTTGCTTCATCTTGCTGGAAATACTCCGGGGGGAGCGTTGAAACCCTAGGTTTCAACGTTGGGGGGCTGGCCCCCATTCAAACAATGATCAAACCAAGCGACAGTGCCCGCGCCACCGCATGCACCGTATTGATCGCCCCCAGCTTATGCCGCGCGCTTTCAATATAGACGCGCAAGGTATGCTCCGAAATCGCCAGCGATTGCGCAACCTGCGCCCGGCCATAGCCCAGCGCCAGAAGCGTCATGGCATCCACCTCCCGGGGGCTCAGGCTTGGCCGCACACCGGGCGCGCGCCCGCGTTCAAACTCCAGCGCTTTTTGATTGAAATAATGGGCCACCAGTAAAAGATCCCGGCGATAGGTCTCAATGAACTGATCCCACGTTTCCTCATCACAACTGTGATTGGCCGTAAAAAGCGCAAACTGTCCGTTTGGCCCGCGCAGAGGCACCGAAAACCCCTGACGTCCCACCCCGTGATCTGCCGCATCCGCCATAAGCGCCTTGGCCGGCTTGGTCGACCAATCCAAACGGCGCCAATCCACCGGATGAAACCTCTGATAGGCCCCCGTGATCACAGGATCGATCCGCTGATAATCCCGTTCTACATAGCGGGCGGCCCATTCGGGCGAATAGGTGCCCACGGCGAACTGATCGCCGGTGTTAGAGACCCAGTGATAAATCAGATGATCAATGCCGAGAATGTCGCGCAGATGCAGCACCGCATCTTGTAACTCATCACGTTGCTTAGCAGCCTCAACCGACCGTAGCACGCTCTCCAGTCTTTGTGGCAGCGCCACGTTCATCGCCGAAACCATCCTCCGACAGCGACGCAATCTCCGCCGTGGCCAGAAGCCACGCGGTTTCCATATGCGACGCCAGGTCCGGCAGATCGTTCTGACGGGCGAATGACTTCACATCGGCTATCACGTCGAGTAACCATTCTTGTTGCATCGTCAGACTCCTTAATGTTTCTTAACGAAACCTTAATAAAGTCTAGCAATTTTCGCGTTTTACGGGTATTCACGAATTTACCCTCCCCAGAAACAGTGAGGGCCAAGCACAATCAATCCATCGCGCTCAGCCCCTGTTCATGTAGTATTTTCGCTTATTTTGTTGACAAAATCAACTCCGCGCGTCGAGCACTTCCTCCACCGTGCGCAAACCCGCTTTAGGCGATTGCACCAGAACGGCCATATTGCCCGGCTTATGCTCGTTATTCATCATCATCATGTGCGCATCGGGGATCTGATCCCACGGGAACACTTCTGACATACACGGATCCAGACGGCGCTCAATCATCAAACGGTTGGCCGATGCGGCCTGTTTCAGGTGGGCAAAGTGGCTTCCCTGCAAACGCTTCTGATGCATCCACATATAGCGGACGTCGAAAGTGCAGTTGAACCCAGTGGTACCCGCACAGATCACGACCATCCCACCCTTCTTGCAGACCAGCGACGACACCGGGAAGGTGCTTTCGCCGGGATGTTCGAACACCATGTCCACATTCACACCCTTGCCGGTGATGTCCCAGATGGCCTTCCCGAACTTCCGCGCTTCCTTCAGCCACTCATTGTATTCCGGGCTGTTCACCGTGGGCAGCTGCCCCCAGCATTTGAAATCCTTGCGGTTGATGACACCCTTGGCACCCATCGACATGACGAAATCACGCTTGTCTTCGTCCGAAATCACGCCAATCGCATTCGCACCCACCGTATTGGCCAGCTGAATGGCATAAGATCCCAAACCACCAGAGGCCCCCCAGACCAACACGTTCTGCCCGGGCTTCAATTCATGCGGGTGATGCCCAAACAGCATCCGATACGCGGTGGCCAGCGTCAGCGTGTAGCACGCGGCCTCTTCCCAGGTCAGATGCTTCGGGCGCGGCATCAATTGCTGCGCCTGCACTTTCGTGAATTGCGCGAATGACCCGTCGCCCGTCTCATAGCCCCAGATCCGCTGGGTCGGCGACAGCATCGGATCACCCCCGTTGCAATCCTCATCATTGCCGTCATCCTGGTTGCAGTGGATGACAACCTCATCCCCCACTTTCCAGTTCTTCACGTTTGCCCCAACCTGCCAGACAATGCCGGACGCATCGGAACCCGCGATGTGGTAATCCTGACCATGGCCATCAAAGGGGCTGATCGGCTCCCCAAGGCCGGCCCAAACGCCATTATAGTTGACGCCAGCAGCCATCACGAGCACCAGCACTTCGTTGCTGTCCAGCGTCCAGGTGTCCACCACCTCAACTTCAAAACTCTTGGACGGCACGCCATGGCGCTCGCGGCGAATGGCCCAAGCATACATCTGCTTGGGCACATGGCCCAGAGGCGGCATTTCGCCAATCTCATAGAGGTCTTTTTTCGGCGCGTCGTAGGGGGCGATGCTCGTTTCCGTATCTAGGGGCATCATGCGTCTCCTTCACTGAAATTGCCGCGCTGCAGAATCGCGGTGGTCGGGCGAGCAATATTAGCGCCCGCGCAACATTGCAATGCCAAAACACCTGATTTTGTAATTTTATGACTTTGCAGATGCAGAATGGACTTGGGTGATGAAACCCATCAAACCGCCGGTGTGCGACCCACATCAAAGGGGACGGACCCGTAAATCCTTTCCGCAAAGGATTTACGCCATGACGCATCCGCCCTCAAACAGAAACACGGTAACCCCCAAGACCATTCAACGCGCCGTCGTGCAAAAAGACCCCCCCCTGCCCGAAACAACGGATCAACTGGCTTTAGCCAGCGGCATTGACGCAGTGTCTTCGTCTATGGGTTGGATATCAAACTGTGCGGTCATCCGGGTCAGATCTATAGCGCTCTGTGACAATTGCTCCGCCGAAGCGGCCGTTTCCTCGGCCATGGCTGCGTTGTTTTGCGTGACATTGTCCAGCTCACCGACAGCGGTCGTGACCTCGGAAACGCCCTGCGCCTGCTGAACGGTTGCTTCGCTGATTTCTTTGACCAGGCGGTCAATCTCTTCGACCATGCCCGAAATCTCCGAGAATACGTCACCGGTTTCCCCTACGAAACTGACACCATCTGTGACGTTCTTTGACGAAACCTCGATCAGGTTCTTAATATCCATCACCGCCTCTGATGATCGCTGAGCCAGGCTTCGAACCTCAGACGCCACAACGGCAAAGCCGCGCCCAGAGCTTCCCGCGCGTGCCGCTTCGACACCGGCATTCAGGGCAAGCAGGTTCGTCTGGAACGCGATGTCTTCAATCAGACCGACAATGTTTTGTATCTCGTTTGAGGAGTGTTTGATCTCATCCATGGCGGTCACGGCCTTTCTGACCACATCGGACCCGGTCTTCGCCTTTTCACTCGCATCCCCGACAAAGGCTGCCACCTCTTGCGCGCCGTCGGCTGTGGCCTGAACGCTCGCACTCAATTCCGTCATCGCCGCAGAGGTTTGTTCAAGCGTCGCGGCCTGACTTTCGGTGCGCGCGGAAAATTCGGCGGTGGCGGACCCAACCGACTGAGCCGTACTTCCCATTTGGTTGGCCGTGCCAACAACGCCCTCCATGGCAAACCGCAACCTTTCCAGGGAATTGTTAAAGCTGTCACGCAAACTTGCGTAGCGTTCGGGGTAGTCGCTTGTTTCGAGCGAAGGGATCCGGTGCGCAAGCTTGCCCTCCGACAGGGCATCCATCGCAGAGGTCAGATGTTTGATGGCGATCTCTTGTTCTTCGCCCCAGACAGCAAAGGTGACCGATGTGACCTGCTCAATATCGAAGGCAAATGCGCGGCTGACCACGCCCACCAAATGCCCGTACGATTTGGGCGTTTTGGCCAGCCGCGCAAATCGTCTGACTGGTTTTGGCACCTCGGCGAGTATCTCCAACAGGTGGGAAGACGCGCCCGCATAGGCAGACATATACACCTCGAGCGGAAGATTGATGCGCGCATGCGTGCGGCCAATCCTGTCCACCGACGCCATGTATTCGTCATCCAATCGGCCTGATAAAAGGCGTTCCCAGTGTTTCTTTTGCGCACTTCTTGCGAAATCCACCCTCTCATCATCCTTGAAAAACGACCGGGCATCCGGATCGGAAAGCGCGCGTTCATAGAAGGTCGCCAGAACCTCTTCCAACCTTGGGATCAAAACACCTCCGGCCTCGGACAGCAGGTCTATATGCCCCCCATCCAAATTGAACTGAGCAATTTTAGCGTCAAATGCGGTCATGAGATGCCCTTCTGGTGTCTAAGCCGCAGGGCATAATCCAACGCATCCTAGTAACCCGTTAAAGGGAAAAATTTAAATGCCCGGCGACACCCGCCCGACATGTCACGCATCCCATTCTAGCCCACCAAATGCGCAATCGACCGCGCGTAAAATGCCACCAGATCCCGGGCGTCGCGGGCGATCACGACGCCTTCCGCCGCATCCCACACCAAACCGCGTTTGCGCAGATTCCGCAAAGCCACCTTCACCAGATAGGCGTCATCTTCGCGCGGCATGTGCACATGGGCATGGGGCACGCGCGCCAAAAGCGCACCCACGGCCTGCCCTAAATCGGCCTCAGACATCGGCGCGTTCTGGGCCATCAGAACATGTGCCACCACCGGCACCGGCAAAACCGGCACCTCCTCTCCGATGCGCACCATCAACCGCTCTGCCAAATCCTCCACCGACGCGCCCGGTTTTTCGCCTTCGAACGCGGTCAGAGACACCGGCGCGCCAAAACTCACCGCGGCATAGCCATGGCGGTGGTAGCGCCGCGTCAGCCACAGCCAAAACTGTTTGACAATGAACCCCACCACCACCGTGATCCGCGCCCCGAACCGGCGTTTGCCCGCCTTGCCCGCCTCTACCAGCACGTGATCCTCAAACACCCGGTCGTAATTCAGCGCAACCGGCACGAAGACCACATCACGCTCCGCATTCCGGCGCCCCTCCACGATGTATTTCAGCAAGCCCAGCTTCGGCGGCGCCAACCCTCCATCCAGTGACAACCCGCCTTCGGGAAAGACCGCCTGCGTCACACCCCCATCGGTCGCCATACCGACATAGCGCGCCAACACCCGGCGATAGAGATCGGTGCGCGATTTGCGTCGGATAAAATACCCCCCCATGGCCCTGAAAAGCCGCGACAGGGGCCAGATCCGCGCCCATTCACCGATCGCATAGGATAGCGCGGATCGTTCTGCCGCCAGCCACGTCACCAGCACGTAATCCATGTTCGACCGGTGGTTCATCACAAAGACAATGGTGGCATTTTCATCCACCTCGCGCAGGGACACCTCGTCAAAATTGCCAATGCGCACGCGGTAGAGCGTTTTAGACAGCCACCGCGCCGCGCGGGTCGCAAAGCCGAAATAGATGCTCGCCGAAAACCCCGGCACAATCTCACGCGCATAGCGACGTGCCCGTTCAAAGGCCACATTTTCCGGCACGCCGGTGCGCTTGGCATGATCAGCTATCGCTTGGCCCACTTCAGGGTCATAGATCAGCCGCTGGATCATGTCATAGCGCCGGGCCAGCTTGAACGGCTCAATCGGTCGCTCCAGCCGTTCGTTGAGCCGCCCCACCACACGCTCCATCCGCCTGCGGAAAAACCATCGCACCGATGGAAACAGAAAATGAGAGGCAAAGGTGACCGCCGCGAACACCAGGATCAGCACAAACAGCCAGATCGGCAGTTCAACGGTTGAGGTCATCTATGGTCCTTGTGAATTCGGTTATAATTGAGTTTATCAGGGCTATGAATGAGGCACCAGATGTCCAAATCACGCCCGGCTTCGATCCGCAGGAAGCCCAAGAGGTTGCCCAGCTCTTCTGGCAGGCTTTCCATTTGAAGCTCACGCGCATCTTTCCGCGGGACGACCGCGCGATTGACTTCCTTGCCTCCGTCCTCAATCCCGACTTCGCACTTGTGGCGCGGGATGGGGCAGGGCAGATACTTGGCCTTGCCGGGTACAAAACCCACCAAGGCGGTCTGGTCGGCGGCGGCCTGCACGATCTGGCCCGGTTTTATGGCTGGCCGGGAACGATCTGGCGCGCACCCCTTCTGGCGCTGCTGGAACGCGACGTGGAACCGGGCACGCTGTTGATGGATGGCATCTTTGTGGCCGAAGCTGCCCGTGGCCGCGGCATAGGCACAGCATTGCTGCACGCCATCAAGGCTCACGCGTCCGAACTGGGTCTCACCAATGTCCGCCTCGACGTGATCGACACCAATCCCCGCGCCAAAGCGCTCTACCTGCGTCACGCGTTCAAACCGGTGGGCGAAGAGCGCCTGGGGCCTCTGCGCTATATCTTCGGCTTCCGATCTGCCACCAAAATGATCTGGACATCCGCGCAGTAGTCTCCTGCTAATCCGCACGTTGCCCGATCCTGCCAGGGTCAAACACCCTGACCTGATATCACAAAATACTCGAAATCGCCCGTCGCAGATCTTCATCGGATTGCGCGGGATCACCGGCCGCCTTGGGGATCGCGCTGAAGGACCTCACCTGGCGCAGGTTTTCCAGCTGAAGGCGGGTCAGCAGCGTGGCAAAAGCAATCGCCTGGCCGCCCCGCATGCGGCGCACTACGCGGCCGTTTACATCGTCTGTCCCAACACTGAACCGGACCGGTGTTCCAATGGGCAACGTGACTGGCCCCACATAGCTACATCCACTCGCGCTGACATTGCGGAATTCGATCACCATGCTGTCGGCCAAGTCCACCCCATAATGCAACGTAAGCTGCCAGGCGGAGGGCCAGCGTTTCGCTCTTTTTTGAAACCTCATGCGCAACCTCTCCAAAGGCAGCACGCGTAAGCCAGAAACATTTCAATCGGCTTAAACTTGACCGCCAGTTGGTCTAAACCTGTCCTCAACAACCGCAAACCAAATCCGCGAATGCCGCAATGCAGCGAATTGACCCGTCATATTATTCCGGTTATCAACTCCAGAACGTAACATAATTGCGCGAACTGATTCACGAGGCCCGCTATGACAGAGACACAAAAAGACCGTCAACCAGATCGTCCGTGGCTCATCCGCACCTATGCGGGCCATTCTACAGCCAAGGCCTCTAACGCGCTCTATCGCACCAACCTGTCAAAGGGGCAAACCGGACTCTCGGTCGCTTTCGATCTGCCCACGCAAACAGGCTATGACAGCGATCATGTGCTAGCTCGCGGTGAAGTGGGTAAGGTCGGCGTGCCCGTCAGCCATCTGGGCGACATGCGCACATTGTTTGACCAGATCCCGCTCGAACAGATGAACACGTCCATGACGATCAACGCGACCGCCCCTTGGCTGCTCGCGCTCTATATCGCCGTCGCCGAAGAACAGGGGGCCGATGTCACCAAACTGACCGGCACGGTGCAGAACGATCTGATCAAGGAATACCTCAGCCGCGGCACCTATATTTGCCCGCCCAAACCGTCGCTGAAGATGATCGGGGATGTGGCCGAATACTGCTACACCAACGTGCCCAAATGGAACCCGATGAACGTGTGTTCCTATCACCTGCAAGAGGCCGGGGCGACGCCGGAGCAGGAGCTTGCCTTCGCACTTGCCACCGCCATCGCCGTTCTGGATGAGTTGAAACCCCGCGTCCCCGCCGAGGACTTCCCGGCCCTAGCAGGTCGCATTTCCTTCTTCGTCAACGCGGGCATCCGTTTCGTGACCGAGATGTGCAAAATGCGCGCCTTCGTCGACCTCTGGGATGAAATCCTTGAAACCCGCTACGGCGTCGACAACCCGAAATACCGCCGCTTCCGCTATGGCGTGCAGGTCAATTCCCTCGGCCTGACGGAACAACAACCCGAAAACAACGTCTACCGCATCCTGATCGAAATGCTGGCCGTGACGCTTTCGAAAAAGGCCCGCGCCCGCGCCGTGCAGCTACCAGCGTGGAACGAAGCCCTCGGTCTGCCCCGCCCCTGGGATCAGCAATGGTCGATGCGCATGCAACAGATCCTCGCCTATGAAACCGATCTGCTGGAATTCGGGGACCTGTTCGATGGCAACCCCAATGTCGATGCCAAGGTCGAAGAACTCAAAGACGGTGCGCGTCAGGAACTCAAAACGCTCGAAGGCATGGGCGGCGCAATCGGGTCTATCGAGTACATGAAATCCCGCCTGGTCGACAGCAATGCCGACCGTCTGGGCCGCATTGAAAAGAACGAAACCGTCGTCGTGGGCGTCAACAAATACACCCAAGGCGAACCCTCGCCGCTACAGACCGAAGACGGCGGCATCATGGTGGTCGACCCGGCGGTCGAAGACGAACAAATCAGCCGCCTGAACCAGTGGCGTACCGACCGCGACAACGACGCGGTGAAAGCCGCCCTCGCCGATTTGCGCGCCGCCGCCTCGGACGGCAAAAACGTCATGCCCGCCTCCATCGCCGCCGCCAAGGCTGGCGTCACCACAGGCGAATGGGCAGCTGAAATGCGCCGCGTCCACGGCGAATATCGCGGACCCACCGGCGTGTCGGGCAGCCCATCGAACAAAACCGAAGGGCTGGACGATATCCGCGAGGCTGTCGATGCGGTATCAGACCGCCTTGGCCGCCGCCTCAGCTTCCTTGTGGGCAAGCCGGGCCTTGATGGCCATTCCAATGGTGCGGAACAAATTGCTTTCCGCGCCCGTGATTGTGGCATGGCCATTTCCTACGAAGGCATCCGCCTGACGCCGGAAGAGATTGTGACCGCCGCGCTGGAGGATAAGCCCCACGTCGTCGGACTGTCGATCCTATCCGGTTCCCACCTGCCCTTGGTCGAAGACATGATAGCCCGCATGCGCAAAGAAGGCTTGGGTGATATCCCCGTCATTGTCGGCGGCATCATTCCCGATGACGATGCCCAGCGTCTGCTGCAAATGGGTGTGGCGCGTGTCTATACGCCCAAGGATTTTGAATTGAACACGATCATGATGGACATCGTGACACTGGCAGACCCTGAGGCGATGGCGGCCGAATAAAGCAAAACAAAGGACCTGCGTCAGGCTCCGGTCTGGCGATCCCAACCTCTAAACAGCAGCGCTTTATTTTCGGTTTCTTTAACTGCGTCGGGGCGACAGACTGATGTTGCCGGTTCGCTAGGCGTCGCGCCGAAGGCGCCGAAGGCTACACTCTTAATCCCGCGCTGTCCGGCACGTGACAAAAAAGGTCACAGCGATAAACCGCTTTAGTCTTCAGGTTCAAAACCCTCAGGACGCTTCGCCCTGCCCTGTGTGACCGTGACGGCCTGAGATTGTTTCATAAGATCAAGCCGCCGCGTTATTCGGTCCATAAGCTCTTCATCCTCCTGCGCAGCCAGCGAAATGGCCATGTATTCCGCAGGTGTGATGCCGCGCACGCGTTCGACCTCGGCGATGCCTTTCTGATCGGCCTCGGCCACCAGTGCTTTCATCTCTTCCTCGGTCTCGGCCAGCTCAATCTTGCCCAAGTATTCCTGCCGGATCTTCTCCGCCGCGATCATGGCATTCACGAAACTGACGACCTGACCCACGCTCACATCCTCTGCCTTGATATCCGGCAAATCCGTCGGTGCCTCCTGCGCCTGCAACGGCAGCGCAAAGCCCAGCGAAAGGGCAAGAACGGCGGTATATTTGAATAGGTGCACGGGGCCTGTCTCCAGCAATTCTTTGCTTCTACATGGGGTATCCCGGCTCAAGACGCAAATCTTCGGGTCAAAAGGCAGGCAAAATTCTGCGTGAATGCCTGACAAGGCCCTGTCTTTTGTGACAAAGTTGATCGGTCAGCAAAGAAAGGCGCGCCATGTCCCAAACCGTTTCCATCCGCCCCGTTACACCCGCCGACAAAGCGGCATGGTCGGACCTGTGGCACGCCTATCTGGCCTTCTACGAAACCGAATTGCCCGATGAGGTCTATGATACGACATTCGACCGGCTCTGCGATACGGACCGCAGCGATCAATGCGGCCTTCTTGCCGTGCTGGATGGCGTGCCTGTCGGCCTGGTCCACTACATCTATCATGCCCATAACTGGAAACGGGAACAGGTCTGCTACCTTCAAGATCTCTTTGCCATGCCCGAGACACGTGGGACGGGTATAGGCCGCAAACTCATTGAGGCTGTCTATGACGCCGCAGACGCCGCTGGCGCGCCGTCGGTCTACTGGCTGACACAAGATTTCAACGCCACCGCGCGCGTGCTCTATGACCGGATCGGCGTGCTGACGCCCTTCATCAAATACAACCGCCCCTGACCATTGCGCCCATGACCAAGCCCCTCTCCATCATCGTCATCGGCGCAGGCATTTGCGGTCTGTCTTCGGCCATCTGGTTGCGCCGCGCAGGCCATGAGGTGACACTCATCGACCGCGACCACCCGGGCGCCGGGGCGTCCTATGGCAATGCGGGGCTGTTGGCGGGTTGGTCCATGACGCCGGTCAACACACCCGGCCTGCACAAGACCGCACTCAAATACCTGATCGACCCCAAATCCCCGCTCTTCCTGCAATGGTCCGCCCTGCCCCGAATGACCCCATGGCTTTGGCAGTTCATACGCAACGCCAACGCCACGAAGCTGCCCCACATGGTGGAGGGCATTGTCGGTATCACCCATGACAGCCTTGACCAACACCGCGCCCTGGCCCGCGGCACCCGCGCCGAACACTGGATCGCGGAAAGCGCCTTTTCCTTCGTCTACAAGGGCCGCGCCGAGTATGAAGCCGACGCCTTATCCTGGTCCACACGCGCAGATCACGGCCTGACCCCCGATATCATCGAAGGCCCCGCAGTGCAGGAAGAAGAACCCATGCTGTCGCCCGACTGCACCCTTCTGGCCCAACTCAAGGATTTCGGCCACATCCTCAACCCCGGCGCCTATATGACCGACCTGGCCCGCGTGCTTGAGGAAGAAGGCGGCAGATACATCCAAGCCGAGGCACAAGATATCATCCTTGAGGACGGCCACATCACATCCGTCCTCACCAAAACCGGCCCCTTGCCCTGCGACCGGGTGGTTCTGGCAGCCGGCGTCTGGTCCAAGCCCCTGATGGCCAAACTGGGCCTCCACGTGGAGATGATCGCTGAACGCGGCCACCACCTGCACATCAAAAACCCCTCCCAGATGCCCAACAATCCGATGATGATCGTCAGCGGCAAATTCGCCGTAACGCCCATGTCCACGGGCCTGCGCTGCGCAGGAACCGTGGAACTTGGCGGCACGAACACCACCCCAAACCGCGCCGCCCTGCGCATAATTGCCGAACACGTCAGCAAATCCTTTCCTGCGCTGGAGTACGACGGCGCAGAAGAATGGCTTGGCTTTCGCCCGTCTACCCCCGACAGCCTCCCTCTGATCGGAGAGATCGGGTCAACCGGTGCCTATGCCGCCTTCGGACACCAACATATCGGCCTCACCGCAGGCCCCAAAACCGGCCGCCTCATCTCAGCGCTCATCAGCAAAGAGCCCCCAAACATGAACCTATCCCCCTACACCGCCGACCGCTTCCACCGCGCTTGAAGAGGCAAAACCTGCGCCTGCTTCACAGGCGGGATTTGAGTATTTGTGGCAAGATGAAACACGGGACACCCCATGCTTCACCTTTCCCAAAACACTCCTTGAGGCAGCGCCCCAAAACTTACCTTCAAGACAACCCTGCCGGTCATCTACCCACAAAATTTTTCAAAAATTTTGCCGCCAACGTTAGCGGCAATTTTTTTGACAAAAAAATTGGATCTCCCGGATAATCAGTAGTCCCGTTGATCCTCAATCACCAAGCCGTCATTCGGCAAGCTCCCGGGCGCAACCACCTCGACATGACCCTTCAGCTTCAGCACATCCACGACCGACGCGGCATAATCACCGGCCGCGCCCGTCCCTTCAATCTGCACGCGCATCACGTCCATTTCACCCTCGCGTGCCGCCACCACTCGCGCGCGGACGACATCCTCATGCCGTTTCACCAGATCCGCCACCTGCTCTGGCCGCACGAACATCCCCTTGATCTTCGTCGTCTGATCCGCGCGCCCCATCCAGCCTTTGATGCGCATATTCGTCCGCCCACAGGGGCTTTCCCCCTCTAGCACCGCACTCATATCCCCGGTGGCAAAGCGCACCAGCGGGTAATCCGGGTTCAGCGTGGTCACCACGACCTCCCCCACCTGTCCGGGCGCCACCGGATCGCCAGTACCGGGCGTCACGATTTCCACGATCACGCCTTCATCGACGATCATCCCTTCCATCGCCTCGCTTTCATAGGCGACATTGCCCAGATCGGCGGTCGCATAGCATTGCAAACACGAAATCCCCCGATCCGCATACTCCTGACGCAAGGACGGAAACAGCGCGCCCCCAGACACCGCCGCCTTGGTAATGCCCAGCGACAGCCCCATCTCAACGGCCTTATCCAAAATCACCTTCAGGTAATCCGGCGTCCCGGCATAGGCCGTTACCCCAATATCCGCCGCCGCCCGCGCCTGCAGCTCCGTCTGGCCTGTCCCCGCAGGCAACACCGCAGCCCCCACAGCCCGTGCACCATTTTCAAAAATCATCCCCGCCGGCGTCAGGTGATAACCAAAGCAATTCTGCACAATATCGCCCGAACCTATCCCGCAGGCATGCAAGAACCGCGCCATGCGCCACCAATCATGCCCGTCCCCACCCGGCTCATAAATCGGGCCAGGGCTTTGAAACACATGGGCAAACCCATGCGCCGCCCGCGTCGTCAGCCCGCCAAACGGCCCATCTGCCGCCTGCGCCGCCCCCAAATCGGATTTCCGCAACACCGGCAAACGCGCCAGCGCACCCGGGTCCGTGACGGCCTCGGCCTCAACCCCGTCGAGCCGCCCACCATATCCCACAAGCCCCTGGGCCCGGCCAATCTGCTCCGGCAAAGCGCGCGCCAGATCCTCTGCCCGCGCCTCCGCCGATCGCGTCTCCAATTCATCAAAATAGCTGCCCATATCGGCGCTCCTCCGCCCGCGTCCAGCCGCCACGTTGCGACCTAACCCAAATTCATGCGATAAATCCTCAAGGGTCAAGGGACGCGCGCACACTTCCCCAAGGACGCCTGACATGACCACGCTTGACACCCCGGCGCTCACCGTTACTGAGATGGACGCCCGCATCACATTCCACACCGCCGACAAGATCATGGAGGCGGATTTTGCGAATGTGCGCTTCGACACCACTCTCGATGTGAACGCCTTCTACGACCGGCTCGAAAGCCGCATCCGCGACACAGGCGAAACTCTCTGGTTCTTCCTCGTCAACCTCAACGGCACCCGGATCGAGCCCGCCGCATGGACAGCCTATTCCCGCCGAGGCCGCGCGCTCAACCTCGCTCATTCCATGGGGTCTGTGCGCTTCGACGCCTCCGAGGAGACGCGCCGACAAATCCTGCGCGCCGCCAATACCGAAGCTTTTGACCCAAACCTCTTCTCCGACCGCGAGGCCGCGCTCACGCGCATCCGCTCCCTGCCCAACAAGCGCCGCGCGAAAATCGTGCATGAACCGAACTACACGGCGGAAGAGATCGCGGCACGCGTTACATTTGATCCTGACACGGTCATCATGCATGCCGACTTCTCGAACATGACCTTCCATCACAGCCGCGACGTCGATGATTTCTACGACCATCTGGAGGCAAAAATCATCGAAAGCGACCGCCGCTGGTTCTTCCTCGTCAATCTCAACGGCTGCAAAATCCTGCCAGGTGCGTGGGTCCGCTACGCCCATCGCGGCAAACGCCTCAATGAGGCAGGATCGCTCGGCTCCGTCCGCTTCGCCGCCGGATCAGAGACCGCTGAGACGATCCGCATGCGCTCCGAATCCCAAAACTTCCGCCCAAATATCCGAAACACCCGAGAAGAGGGTTTGGAACTGATTGCAGAGATGCGCGCCAAGATCGAAGCGCAGCTAAGCTAAACCGTGCTTAGGTCAATCTGCTGGGGTTTTGATCTTTCGACCGGCACAGGTTCACCGCGCACTTCCAGTTCCAGCTTGACCGTCATCACGCGCCACGGCAGCGACCCAACCGCTCACGCTCATCGCCTGACAGACGCGCCTTCAACGGCCTGCGTCAGCGCCTTGATTGTCATTGGGTCTGTTTGAAAGCTCTCTGGAAATGCCACGCGCACCGCGTCGAACTTCCATTCGGGAACGTTGCATGCGCCATCGCGCCCTTTTGCGGGTGTCCGGCAAGCAATGCGGGATGCTTTCATCGCGGGTGTCTCAACTCAACCACCGCTTCCGACGGCGATAGCTACGCACATCCCGGAAGGACTTCCGCCCTTCCTCCGACATACCCAGATAGAATTCCTTCACATCCGGGTTCTCACGCAAATCCTTCGCGGGCCCATCCATCACCACGCGCCCGTTTTCCAGAATGTACCCGTAATGGGCAAACCGCAGCGCCACATTGGTGTTCTGCTCGGCCAGAAGGAACGTCGCCCCTTCATTCTCATTGAGCGACTTCACGATGTTGAAAATCTCTTCCACCAGCTGCGGCGCCAACCCCATGCTCGGTTCATCCAGCAAAATCGTCTCCGGCTTGGACATCAGCGCGCGCCCAATCGCGCACATCTGCTGCTCCCCACCCGAGGTATACCCCGCCTGCGATTTCCGCCGCTCCTTCAGACGCGGAAAATAGGCATACACCATCTCCAGATCCGCATCGATATCGCCCTTCCCCGACCCGCGCGTATAGGCACCGGTCAGCAAATTCTCCTCGACGGTCAAATGCTCAAAGCAATGCCGCCCTTCCATCACCTGAATGACCCCCATCTTCACAAGGTCAGACGGCAGCAAATCCTGCACCCTCTCCCCGCGATACTTGATGGTGCCCTTGGTCACCTCGCCCCGCTCTGACTTCAGCAGG
>JBCCCZ010000007.1:0-40510 GCA_039033255.1 Pseudomonadota bacterium | reverse complement strand
GGAAATTAATATGTACGGTCCCGATTACGAAGACGAACGCGAAACGCCGATCTAAACGGCATCGCGGGCGGGCGTGGCGTTCCGCGCGCTTGTACTTGGTGCTGCTGCCGGAGGCGGGTTACCTCAATGGAACTGCGGATGTTTGAACTGCAGTTTGGCGCGGCAAGGTAAGATCAAAAGCTCAACCCAGTCTTCCGTTGCCTTCACCGGCGATGGGGTCAATTGGTCTGTGTTCAATGCATCGCCGGATATCAGGATACAGCTGATCCGGGCGCGCCCACTGTACCCAACGGGCCTGCGTGATGTGCCCTTGTCCTCGGTGGTGTTGACGAATGGCGACATAGATCACGTGGCCGGGCTTTTGACCCTGAGAGAGCAACAGAGGTTTGAACTTTTTGCAACGCAAGGCATTCATGACGTGTTGAATGAAAACCCAATTTTTGACGCGCTGCGGCCTGAAACTGTGCCGCGAACGCCCATTGCCTTGGACACACCCTTCTCCCCGTCGCCCGGCCTGATGACGGAGCTTTTTGCCGTTCCGGGCAAAGTGCCGCTGTATCTGGAGGGGGAGACGGTGGAGACCGAACTGGTGGGGGAACAAACGGTCGGTGTTGAACTGACCGCCGCTGGCAAGACCGCGCATTACATTCCCGGCTGCGCCAAGATGGATGATGCCCTGCGCGACCGGCTGCGGGGGTCTGACGTGGTGTTCTTTGACGGCACGCTGTGGACAGATGATGAGATGCAGCGCGAAGGTGTCGGCCAGAAAACCGGCAAGCGGATGGGGCATATGTCGATGAGCGGGCCAGAGGGGTCGATCGCGGCCTTTGCGGGGCTTGAGGTCGGGCAAAAGGTCTTTGTCCACATGAACAACACCAACCCGGTCTGGCGTCCTGACAGCCAGGAGCGGGCAGAGGCAGAGGCGGCCAGCTGGATCATCGCCGAAGACGGGATGGAGATTGCCCCATGAGCACCGTCCAGACCCGCAGAGAGTTCGAAGCTAGATTGCGGCAGATCGGGGCGGAACGGTATCACGATCTGCATCCGTTTCACGATCTGTTGCATGGCGGCGGATGTACGGATGATCAGGTGCGCGCCTGGGTGATCAATCGCTACTACTATCAGCAGGCCATCCCGATGAAGGATGCCGCGTTTATGTCGCGCGTCGATGACCCTGTGCTCAGGCGCGCGTGGCGGTCCCGGCTGGAAGATCATGACGGGACAGACGCACAGGAAGGCGGTATCAACAGATGGCTGCGACTGGCGGAGGCCGTGGGGCTAGACCCGGAATATGTGGCGTCCTGTGCGGGGGTGATGCCCGCGACGAAGTTTGCGGTCGATGCCTATGTGCGGTTCGTGCGGGACAAGTCCCTTCTGGAGGCCGTTGCGGCATCCCTGACAGAGCTTTTTGCGCCGAAAATCCATGCAGACCGCATTCGGGGCTTGCTGAAGAACTATGATTTCGCCGATGACGCGTCGTTGTCTTACTTCAAGAACCGCCTGAAAGAGGCGCCCAAGGATGTGGCTTTCGGGCTGGCCTGGGTGCTCGATCATGCCGACACGGCCGAAAAACAGGATGCGGCAGCAGCGGCGCTGACATTCAAAACAGATGTGCTTTGGTCCCAGCTTGATGCGCTCTGGGCAGCTTATGTTGAACCTGCGCGCAGTCCGCCGGGCGCGTGGCAGCGGGGCGAGGGCCTTTTGTTGCGGAGGGCCTCGTGATGGAGTTGCATGATATCCCGTCCCTGCCTCGGGGCGTGCGCCTTCACTTTGACAAGGTGCGGGAAAACTGGGTGTTGCTGGCCCCAGAACGCGCGGTGACGCTGGACCCGGTGGGGCACGCTATTTTGCAAGAGGTGGACGGCACCCGCAGTTTCGGAGAGATCACCGCCGCACTGGCAGACAAATACAACGCGCCCGAGGACCAGATCCGCGATGACAGCGCGGGCTTTCTGGGCGCGCTCAGAACCCGTAGATTTCTGGACGTGCGCCCGTGAGGCCGCCCCCGCCCATTGCCATGCTTGCAGAGCTGACGCATCGGTGCCCGCTGTCTTGTCCTTATTGTTCCAACCCGTTGGAACTGGCGCGAATGGATCAGGAAATAGACACGAATACATGGGCGCGTGTGTTCCGGGAGGCGGCGGATCTGGGTGTTCTGCAACTGCACCTTTCAGGCGGAGAACCTGCCACGCGGCGTGATCTCGTGGAATTGGTCAAAGCGGCGAGAGACGCAGAGCTTTACACCAACCTGATCACGTCCGGCATCGGCCTCACGCAAAAGCGGCTGGAGTCGCTAGACGAGGCGGGGCTTGATCACGTGCAACTGTCTCTGCAAGGCACAACGCCCGAATTGGCCGATGAAATCGGCGGCTATTCCGGCGGGTTCCAACGCAAAATGCAGGTGGCCGAGTGGATTGGAGAGGTGGGCTTTCCCCTGACGCTCAACGTCGTGCTGCACCGGCGCAATCTGCATCAGATCCCCTGCGCATTGGAGATCGCGCAAGAGATTGGCGCGCGTCGCATTGAGATTGCCACGGTGCAATTCCACGGCTGGGCGCTGGCCAATCGTGATGCGCTGATGCCGACGCGCGAACAGGCCCAAGAGGCGATCAAGATCGTCAACAGGGCCCGCAAGGAGCTCAAGGGCACTCTGGTCATCGATTTCGTACCTGCGGATTATCACGACCAACTGCCCAAACGCTGCATGGGCGGTTGGGGGACAACCGGGCTCAACATTGCGCCCGATGGTCAAGTGCTGCCCTGCCACGCAGCGCAAACCATCCCGCATCTGACCTTCGACACCGTGCGCGACAAGCACTTGGCCGAGATCTGGTATGACGGCCCCGCCTTCAACGCCTATCGCGGCGATCACTGGATGCCCGACACCTGCAAATCCTGCGACCGCAAGGAGATCGATTTCGGTGGCTGCCGCTGTCAGGCCATGGCGCTGACTGGTGATCCGAACGCCACGGATCCGGTCTGTGCAAAGTCACCCCACCATGCTGCCGTGAAAGAACAAGCCTTGGCCCATTCAGCTCACGGCGATGATGTCCCCCTCACTTACCGCGAAGCGCCTGGCAAACGCGCGGATGCGGCGGAGTAGGCCAAACCAACAAAGGGAAGCGCCATGAAGATCACAAGACGGCAAAACCTCGGGCTGATGGGCGGCGCGCTCGTCGCTTCTGCCGCGCCATCTGTTCTGACCTCATCGGAGGCGGTGCATGATGTCGAAATGCTGAACCATCACCCCGATGACAAAAAGGAACTGATGGTCTTTTACCCCGATATCGTGATCGCGCAGCCGGGTGATGTGATCCGGTTTCTGGCCACCGACAACAATCACAATTCCCAAGCCCGCGATGACATGCTGCCCGACGGGGTTGAACCGTGGAAAAGCAAGATTGGTGATGAGTTTGAGCTGACCGTGGAGGCGGAGGGGGCTTATGGCTATTTCTGCACACCACACAAGACATACGGGATGGTTGGGCTGATCCTGGTGGGCGATGTTTCCAGCAATTACGAGACGCTGAAAACCGTGCGCCAGCGCAGCAAATCCAAGGCCCGTTTCAAAGACATTTTCGCGCGCGCCGATGCGCTTTTGGCGAAGCAATCGTGAAGGATTTCAAAGATTTGAGCATTTCGAGCAATTGACTAAAGAGAGGGCCGCAAAGGCCACGATATTGGAGCTTTAAGGGAGGAACACATGAAGATCCGAAATCTTGTAAGCATTTTACCAATTATGGCCGTTGCCGCCGCAGGGTCTGCCGTTGCGCAGGACATGACCCAGGAGGTCGTTCTGGACGGGTTGGAAAGCCCGTGGGACATGGCATTCCTGGACGACGGCACGATGTTTTACACCGAAAAATGCGATGGGCTGTCGGTCAGGATGCCATCCGGAGACGTCATTGCCGTTCTGGGCATGAACGAGTCTGAAGGCTACAACTCTGTCGCCGAAGACCTGTTCTGTGAAGGTCAGGCGGGCATGATGGGTGTCGCTGTGGACCCTGAATTTGCGGAGAACCGCAGGATTTATGTCTATTCCACCTCGAACCTCTCGGACCCCCACACCAACCGCCTGATGCGGCTTGAGGTGAGTGAGGATTTCACCTCCGTCACCGGGCGCACGGATATCGTCGATGATGTGCCCTACAAGATGGCCGCGTCCGATCACCCGTTCGGAGGACCGGGTGCCCATAACGGCGGCCGCGTGCGGTTCAATGAGGCAGATGGGTTCCTATACCTGACGACCGGGGACACCCATAACGGGGAGGTGCCGCAAAGCCCGACGATGATGGGCTCCAAGGTCATGCGCATGGACACCGATGGCTCACCGGCCGCTGGCAACACGCCGCCCTTCGGCTTTGACAAGCGCACCTACACCTATGGGCACCGCAACGTCCAAGGGATCGCGTTCCATCCCGGGACCGGTGCTGCCATTGCGGCAGAGCATGGCCCCTGGCATTCCGATGAGGTGACGGTTCTGCGCAACGGTGGCAATGCCGGATGGGATCCGCGCCCCAACATGGCCGGTCGCGGGGACTGCCCCGATGGCTATTGCGGCTACAGCCCCAACCAGATGGTGGGCGACAACCGCTTCCTGCGGGCCGCGTGGATGCCGATGACCGATTTTGTGACCTACCCAAGCGCCATGCCACCCATTTGGAACAACAATGGTTGGTCTCAGGGCACGGCATCGGCGGTGTTCCTGACGGGTGATCAGTGGGGCGATTGGAATGGGTCAATGGCTGTGGGCATCCTCGGCATCGGTTTTGGCGGAACGCCGATCGGTCAGCGCATTGAAATCCTGACGCTGAGCGATGACGGCACTGAACTGCTGAGCATCGATGAGATGGAGCTGTCCTCTGAAGACGGTGGGCGGTACCGGTCCTTGGTTCAGGGGCCCGATGGCAGCCTCTATGCGGCCGTCGATGAAGGCGTGATCTACAAGATCACTCCGTAACGCATGTCAGCCGGGCCGTGTTTTGCGGCCCGGCGCATCACGGCTTTAGGGCGTGCCGAGGATGAATGCGGCGGGCATTTCAAATCGCTGGTCGTCGACGCGCAAGCGGTAGGTGCCCCGGTTCAAAGACCACGCCACATCCCGGCCTACACCCGACATCGTAGCACTGGCCCGCGTGAATTCCCCGAGCGTAAAATAGAGTTCCCGGCTGAAGCCGTTGGCAAAAGTGACAATCGCCGTCGCATCCCCACCGCCCGAGCGCGCAATTTGAATGTCGCAATGACCAAGGCTTTGGCCATCCACCTGGGCGCATTTGATTTGCGCGTCGAAGTCAAAATCCTCTCGCTGCGCCCTCGTTTTACTGTCATCAGGCCCTTTGGGCACGGTTTGATCCGGCCCTGACGCTGGCCGAATACTCGCGGCCTTTAGAAAACCGCTTCGTTTTTTGCCCAAAGGCACCACTTCGCACCACAGGGCATCATCCTCGGTTCTGCACCCCAGGTTGGACAAAAGCGTACCTTGCGTCAGAACGGTTTGCACGCGCGCGTCCTGGGACGGTTTGGCGTTCAAAGCCGCCTCTTCGGATGCGATCTCGAAGTAGCGATAGCCCCCGTCGGAGGCCGCCATGAGGGCAAAATCGGCGGATTGCGCATATGCCGTGCAGGTCAGGGCCATGATCAGCGTGGAGGCCCCCGTACCGATCCTTGCGGGCAATCTCCAACTCGCGCCCCGCAACGCGCAAAGCGCGGCAAACCATTCTGACACAACGTCGGTCCTTTCTTTTCCAAGGGTGAGCTGTCAAGCGCGCTTGAACAAGCCGCATGAAAGCCCGCTGGATATCTGATGCCAGGTGACCTGGTCAGTACAGCGCCGAAAATGAGAACGGCTCGTTTCTCTTTCACCGCATCTATCAACGTATGTGGTAGATCCATTTTTGACTTGCTTTTGGACAAGATTTCACGCGCACGCTGATACTTGAGACTAATCCCAGTTGTCTGTTTCACACAAGAATTCAGATACGGTGCAGTTCTAAACGCATCCGGTTTCGACTTCATTTCTGTTAAAGCAGGACCGAGACGAGTTGGCTCATGCATGCTGCCAGATGTACCTGATGGATAAATTGATGGGTTCAATTCCAGAGCCGGGGCTCAAGCATATGGTTTTATAAGGAAAAAACCCAATAAATGGTGCCCCCACACGGACTCGAACCGCGGACCTACTGATTACAAATCAGTTGCTCTACCAGCTGAGCTATAGGGGCGCTGCCTAAACGACCCGCGCGACTTAGCGCAGGGCAGGGCGATTGGCAAGAGGCCTGTCCACGTGTGACAAAGGAAATCTTTTTTGCCGCGCCTGCCACATTGGGGTTGGACCGCTGCGGGAAAAAGCGCAATTTTGGCCCACGCGGCGAGGCATGAGCGGGCAGATATGATGGCATGGCGGAGACATGAGGCTGGTGTGGCCAGAGCGCTGCTCATTGGGCTGTGTTTGGTCCTGCCGCTGACCGCTGACGCCCAACAAAGGGTAGAGGAAGGGCTGGAGGTGACCATCTCGGGGCAGGCATACGTCAAGGCCTTGCGTCTGCGCGGGGTGGACACGGATGTGGCCTATTACGACCCCACGCGCCCGCCGCCCAGCTTTGAAACCAACGCTACGCCGGATCGGGAACGCGACCCGATTGACATTGGGGAGCGGCAGGTATCCTTCACCGCCAATGTCATCGCCATTGCGGTGCTTTTGGCGGTGATCTTCGCGTTCATGCGCTATGGCGGGCAGTTTTCCGTGTCCTTCAGAGGGGACGAGGATGCCACGCGCGGGGCAGGGGCGCCGCGAAGCGAGGGGGGCGATATCGCGACTCTGCCAAGCGACCTGGACGCCATTGCGCGGATTTCGGATCGTCGCCTGGCGCTCGTCACACTGGCGCAAAGCGCTCTCATGCGGGCGGTGACACAGCAGGGGCTGTTTCTGCAGAAAAGCTGGACCGCGCGGGATGCCCTACGTCGCTTGCCACGAGAGATGGCCCATCGCGACACGCTGAGCGATCTGGTGGCGGCGGGCGAGCGCGTGCTGTTCGGCGGGCGCGACGTGCCGGAAGATGATTTTCAGGCCTATCTCACGCGCATTCGCCCTCTGTTCTCGCAGGCCGTGCCATGACGGAAACGGTAACACCCGCTCGCAATGGCCCGAAGGCCGAGACAGTGATCTTCGGCGTGCTGGTTATTGTCGGGATCGCCCTGCTCATCTACCTCTCGGGGCAACGCCAGCAAGCGTTGCGCACCTCGCCCGTTGGCTTTGACGGTCTGCAGGTCTGGCTGACCAAATCCGATCTGCCCGCGCAGAGTTTTACCGGGGGCTGGGTGATGGACCCGGGCAATGTCGACCTGTTGGTCATGCCCCTGTTTGACACCGCGCTGGATGAACGGCGCAAACGCCCCGAAACGAAAGAAGAGCTTTTGTTTCAGCAAGATGAGACCGACCAACGCGCTATAAGTCTGCGCGACAAGGCCGATGCGCTCACCAGCCTCGTGGTGCTGCCCAAATGGCGCTCTGGCATGCGGCTCACCGGACTGGGCCATCCGGCGCTGTTGGTGGAGAGCGAGCGGTTGGAGGACGTGCTCAAGGACCTCACTGGCGACAAGGTGCGCGTAGGGCGCATGCCGGTGCCCTTCACCGATTTTGACTATCTGAGGGACAGCGGCGAACGTTTGCGCGGGCGGCTATACGTGGCGCAGGTGATCGATAGCCCGTCCTGTGAGCCGATCATCGGGCGGCGCGGGCACATGGTGCTGGGCTCTTGTCCGCTGCAGGGGACGGACCAGCGCGTGATGATCCTCTCTGATCCTGATCTTTTCAACAATCACGGCCTGCGCCTTGGCGACAACGCGGAGATTGCGCGCGCTTTCTTTGCCACTTTCGCGGAGGAAGGGCAGATCGTGATCGACTACTCGGACGGCAACTGGTTTGTCAGCCGCTCAGGCGGCACCACCCGGGATCGCACATGGGCCGATCTTCTCCGTTTCTTTGAGCCGCCGTTTCTCGCCATGTGGCTCAGCGCGGGTCTGATCCTCGCGCTGCTTTTGTGGCGGGCGAGTGCGCGTTACGGCCCGGTGTTGCAGGAACGCGTCGACATGAGCGCGTCGAAACAACAGGCCATCGCCGCGCAAGCGCGTCTTTTGCGGCTGACTGGTCAGGATGGCGCGCTGCTGACGGAATATGCCAGCGCGCGGCTCTCTTCCGTGGTCGTGCGGCTTTTCGGCCCTGCGCAAACGCGGGCCGGGCGGGATCGAGATCTGCTTCTGCGCCATCTGGGGCGGCATGATCCGCAAAGGGCCGCGCGGCTGACATCCGTTTTGGACACCATCGACAGGCTGCCGCCGGGGCTGTCCGCACGCGACGCCATCGCCCATGTGGATGCGCTTGAGGAAATTTTGGAGACGATAAAACATGACACTTGAAACCCTAGGTGCCCGCGCCGACGCTTTGAAATCCGAAATTGCCAAGACGGTGCAGGGGCAGGATGAGATCATTGAACTTCTGCTTGTCGCGCTTTTTGCTCAAGGCCACGTATTGCTGGAAGGTCCGCCGGGAACGGCGAAAACCCTGCTGGCACGTTCTTTCGCATCGGCCATGGATCTGGAATTTGACCGCATCCAGTTCACACCCGACCTTATGCCCGGCGACGTGCTGGGGGCGTCGATTTTCAATTTTAAAACCAATGCTTTTGTTCTGACCAAGGGCCCGGTCTTCACACAGGTGCTGCTGTCGGACGAAATCAACCGCGCCCCGCCCAAAACGCAGGCTGCGCTGTTGCAGGCGATGAACGAACGCGTGGTCAGCATTGACGGCGAAGATTACGATCTGGGTCGCGAATTTTTCGTCATCGCCACGCAAAACCCCATCGAACAGCAAGGCACCTATCCGTTGCCCGAGGCGCAGCTGGACCGCTTCCTCTTCAAACTCAACATCGAATTTCCGCCTGCGGATGTGGAAATGTCGATCCTGCAACGCCATGCCACCCAATCGCTCGACAGCCGGGCGGAAACGAAGGGCACTGCGAAAGTGCTGAATGCCAAGGAACTGGCCGAAAGCCGGGCGCTGATCGACAGCATTATTCTCGAAGATGAAATCCTCGACTATATCCTCCGCCTCGTCCGCGCGACGCGCAATGACGCAGAGATCGCCTTTGGCGTCTCCACCCGTGCCGCCGACGCGCTGGCCGGGGCTGCGCGGGCGATGGCCGCGCTGTCGGGTCGGGATTATGCCATTCCGGACGATGTGAAGACGCTTTTCGTGCCGGCCATGCGCCACCGGATCGTGCTTGGTCCGGGGGCAGAGATCGAAGGCCGTGACGCTGATCAAGTGCTCGAAAACGTCCTCAACCAGATCGAGGCACCCAGGTGAAACCGGGCGCATGATACGCCCGTCCCGCACCGCGTTGGCCCTCGGGCTCGCCGCGCTGCTGGCCAGCGTGCTGATCGCCGTGATCAGCCCGGCCACGCAGGGCATGGCGTTTGCGCTCTGGGCGCTCTTGGGACTGGTCGGTGTGGCGGATTTGTTCATGACCGGACGCCGCCGTAGCGAATTGGTGTTCGACGTGCCGCCCGAGGTGTTCGTGGGAGAAACCGTCAGCATCATCCTCATGGTCAAACCTTGGCGAGACGGCATGCGCGCCGAACTCGACTGGCCCCTTGGCCTTTCCGGTGACGGCGAGGTGACGTTCGAGCGCTATGACAGCCATGCAGAGGTCATCATTCCGTGTCGCGCCGTGCGGCGGGGGACGTGGATGGTCAACCGCATCTGGCTTTTCTGGCCGTCGCGTCTTGGGCTCTTTGAATACGTCCCGCGCATTGCCACGGAGATCGAGGTGAAGGTTGTCCCCAACATCCGCCTCGTCCAATCGGGTCAGATCACCACCACCGTCAATTCCGCGCTTTACGGCGTGAAGGAAAACCGCGCCATCGGGGACGGGTCCGAATTCCATCAATTGCAGGATTTTGTCCAAGGCATGGATGTGAAGGCCATCGACTGGAAACGGTCCGCCCGCAAGCGATCCTTGGTGGTCAAGGAACTGCGCGCAGAGCGCAATCACCACGTCATCGTGGCGCTCGACAATGGCTATCTGATGCGCGAAGAAATCGCAGGCCTGCCCAAGATCGACCACGCCATCACCGCCGCCCTTGCCACCGCCTGGGCCGCAGCCATCGGGGGCGATCTGGTGGGGTTTTATGCCTATGACGTGCAGCCGTCGATTTTCGTGCGGCCCGAACCCGGGCGCACCGCCTTTGCCCGGCTGCGATCCCAGACCGCCGAACTCGACTATGTCAGCCGCGAAACCAATCATACGCTGGCCATGGCGGGTCTCAACGCCCGTACGCCCAAACGCTCCCTCATCATCATCTTCACGGACTTCGTCGACACCACCTCTGCCGAACTTCTCATTGAAAACATTCGGGTCCTCACGAAACGCCACCTCGTCATTTTCGTCACCCTGCGCGATCCGGCACTTGAGGAGATGGTCCACACCGCGCCCGAAAGCCTCGACACTGTGGCCTCTCTGGTTGCCGCCGGGGCAAGTTTGCGCGAACGCCGCCTCGTGCTGGAAAAACTCCACCGGCTTGGCGCCACCATCGTCGATGCCGAACCGGGGCAGGTCACATCGCGGCTTATCTCCACGTATCTTGAAATCAAGGCGCGGGAGCTGATCTGATGGACACGCTCACCATCCGCTCCGCGCGCTTTCGCGAAGAACGAGAGGCTGATTGGAAGCGCCTTGAAAACCTCGTGCAAGAGGCCGAGGCCAAAGGCGTCACCGGCCTCAGTTTCATGCAGGCCCGCGATCTGGCCTCGCTTTACCGTCAGGCCACCACGTCGCTTGCCATCGCGCGGGAAATCTCACTGGACAAGGCTTTGCTGGCCTATCTCGAAGCGCTCACCGCGCGAGCGTATCTCAGCGTCTACGCGCCGCAGGAACGACTGGGCGGCGTCTTCACCCGCTTCCTCACCACAGGCGCGCCACAAGCCATGCGCCGGTCGTGGTTTTTCATTCTGCTGGGTTTTCTGTGCATGGGGCTTGGCGCGCTTTGCGGCTACCTGCTCTTTTTCGAAGACGCCGACTGGTACCATGTCTTCATGCCCGAAGGCCTGGGCGGGGGCAGGGGGCCCGGCAGCACGACAGAATTCCTGCGCAGCGTGATCTATGAGGACGACCCAGACGCGCGCGGCCTGGGGGCCTTTGCCACCTTCCTCTTTTCCCACAACACAAGGATCGCGATTTTCGTCTTTGGGCTGGGCGTGTTTCTTTGCCTGCCCGCCATTGCGCTCATCTTTTACAATGGCCTTGTTTTCGGCGCGTTCGTGGCGCTGCACGTGGATCGGGGTCTTGGCTGGGATATCGCCGGGTGGCTCTCGATCCACGGGGTGACGGAGCTTTCGGCCATTTGCATCGCCTGCGGGGCCGGGCTGCAACTGGGCTTTGCCGTGCTCTTCCCCGGTCAACGCACCCGCGCGCGCGCGCTCCGGGATGCGGGCCGTGATGCCACGAAACTGGCGCTAGTGGCGGCACTCATGCTGGTGGCCGCGGCGCTGCTGGAAGGGTTCGGGCGGCAGCTTGTTCAAGATATGAACACGCGCCTTCTGATCGGCTGGGGGGTTGGCGCGCTGTGGGTTGCCTGGTTTGCCCTTGGTGGCCGTCGTGCATCCAGAGGGCGGTCATGAAGCTTTTTCGCCGCAAACCCAAGCCCGAGGGCCCGCCACCTGATCAGCTCCTCCCGCCAGAGGGCGTGCCCATTCACCTTGGCATCGCAGGGGTCGGCGTGCGTCTGGGGGCGCAGATTGTTGATCTGATGATTACGCTGGCGGCGGGCATCGCGCTGCTGATTTTGCTGGCCACGCTGGATTTGACCAGCCCGTCCACATGGGGCGCGGTCGCGTCGATGCTCTTTTTCTTCACGCGCATTCCCTACTATGTGCTGTCTGAGATTGTCTGGAACGGGCAGACGCTTGGCAAGAAGCTGATGAAAATCAAGGTGGTGTCCAATGATGGCGCATCTCTCACGACCCACGCGCTGGTGGTGCGCAATCTGATGAAAGAGGCAGAGGTATTCCTGCCCGGTACGCTGCTTATCACGCTGGATGCCGCCGAGCCCGTCTACACCCTCATCGCGATGGCGTGGATCATTGGCACGCTTACTGTTCCGCTCTGCAACAAACGCCGCCGCCGCTTGGGCGATCTGATCGCGGGCACCTATGTGATCCACCTTCCGCAACCGGTTTTGTTGGCCGATGTGGCGCGTTACGCGGCCCCGCGGCAAGGCAAGACCGAAGACTTCAAGTTCCTGTCCCATCATCTCGATCACTATGGCGCGTTTGAGTTGCAAACGCTGGAAGACCTGCTGCGCGCGCAGGCCAGCGGTACGCCCTATCAGACAAGCAAGAGTTATGGAGAGACGCTGGCCAAAGTGGTTGACAACATCCGCCGACGGATTGACTACGCCGATAAGGTCACGCCGGAGGCACGGGTGCGGTTTTTGCAAGCCTTCTACAACGCGCAGCGCGCGTATCTCGAACAGCGCCAGCTCTTTGGAGACAGGCGTTCGGACAAGCATTTCGATGCTGAGGATGAAGAGAAGGCACCGCGTTGATGCATCAAGACACCTATCATGTGTCTTCAGCTTGTTTGCCCCGGCGCGACACTCGACCCTGTTGACAAACCCAACACTTTTTTGCGCAATAAGGCAGCGTGCGCGCGGAAACATTCCGCGTGGCAGCCAATAAATCGGGACAGTAACAGGACACATTTTCATGGCTGAAACAACTATGTCGGCCCCAACCCAATCGCTGGGTGTGGGCGCAATCATTTCGGAGAGCTTTTCCATGCTCTTCAAGAACATCCCCGCAGTTATCATGATCGGTTTTGCGCCGATGCTGCTCAGCTCCGTTATCGGTGGCATGCTGCAAGGCTGGGACACCATGATGGGCACAGCGACGCCTGCATTCTCCTCTGGCGGGGAGATTTTCATGTTCGTGCTCTCCATGGTGCTGCAGATGGGCATCTACGGGATCATGATCGCCATGCTGGTGCAGTTTGCCTATGACGTGAAACTGGGACGCAGCGTGAATATCTCCCGCTACTTTGGCCCGGCCATGGCATCGCTTTTGCCAGTGGTTGTGCTGACCATCGTGGTGACAATCCTTGTGGCCATCGGGTTCGTGGCTGTGGTTTTGCCCGGGCTCTGGCTATATGCCGTCTTCAGCGTGGTGGTACCGGTCATCGTCATTGAACGCGCAGGTTTTGGCGCGATGCGCCGCAGTGCCGCGCTCACCAAGGAATTCCGCTGGCCCATCGTCGGCCTGCTGGTGGTCACGTGGGTCTGCATGATCCTCATTGGCATGCTTTTCGGCGTTGTGATCGGGTTTGGACTCTATGGATTTGGCAGTGGATTTGTCGGTGTGCTGGTGATGGTGCTGCTGATCTCGGTGATCAATGGCTTCACCTATTCGCTCTTCGGCATCGCCACCTCCCTGATCTATGCCCGCCTGCGGGAGATCAAGGAAGGCGTGGGCGTGGATCAACTGGCGTCCGTCTTTGAATAAGTAATCCCTGGCAGGGCGGGGTCGTCCCGCCCTGTTTGTCTCGCCCTGTTTTTCTCGTCGTATTTTGTCTTGGCTTGTTCCGCACCTGCCCCCTTGCTACACCCTGCCCTGAGCATCAAAGGACGTGGGCCATGCGCGCGGAAATCGAACAAACCGTCTCCGAAATTGAAAACTCGCTGGAACTGTTGCGACAGCGCATGGGGTGGGAGACCGCCAAGCACCGGCTGGAGGAATTCAACGCGCGGGTGGAAGACCCCAATCTTTGGGATGATCCGGCCAAAGCGCAGAAACTGATGCGAGAGCGGCAGTCGCTCGTTGATGCGATTGAGACCCATGACGGGATCAAGCAGGATCTTTCTGACAACGTCGAATTGATTGAACTGGGCGAGATGGAAGAGGACCAGGAGGTCATCACGGACGCCGAGGCCGCGATCAAGTCATTGGCCAAGAAGGCCGCAGCGAAGGAATTGGAAGCGTTGCTGAACGGGGAGGCGGATGCCAATGATACCTTCCTTGAGATCAACGCAGGCGCGGGTGGCACCGAAAGCTGTGATTGGGCGTCCATGCTGGCGCGGATGTATGTGCGGTGGGCCGAGGCCCATGGATATACGGTGGAGCTGCAATCAGAAAGTGCAGGCGATGAAGCCGGGATCAAATCGGCGGCCTACAAGATATCCGGGCACAACGCCTATGGCTGGCTGAAATCGGAGTCGGGCGTGCATCGCCTGGTGCGTATTTCCCCCTTCGACAGCGCGGCCAAGCGGCACACCTCGTTTTCTTCTGTGTGGGTATACCCGGTGGTGGATGACAATATCGAGATCGAAGTGAACCCCTCAGATATCCGATTGGATACATACCGCTCTTCCGGTGCAGGGGGCCAGCATGTGAACAAGACAGATTCCGCCGTGCGGATCACACACCATCCGACCGGCATCGTGGTGACCAGTTCAGAAAAATCGCAGCACCAGAACCGCGATATTGCCATGAAAGCGCTGAAATCGCGGCTCTACCAGTTGGAGCTCGACAAGCGGAATGAGGCGATTGCCGAGGCCCATGCGGGCAAAGGAGATGCCGGTTGGGGCAACCAAATCCGGTCCTACGTTCTGCAGCCCTACCAGATGGTCAAGGATTTGCGCACCAATGTGGAGACGTCTGACACCAAAGGCGTGCTGGATGGAGACCTCGATCAATTCATGGCCGCGACCCTGGCGATGGATGTGAGCGGAAAGAGCCGGGCCGAAGCACAGGGTGAGGACGTTTAGGCATGCTTGGGGGCGCTGCCCCCAAACCCCCGGAGTAGTTCTGGAAAGATGAAGCAAGGGGGTTTTGTGACAGACGATATCCTCACATGGTCAGCACGGGCCCAGCGGGACGCGGTTCGAACGCGTCGTGTCACGGCAGAGGCGCTGATGGAGGCGACGCTTGCGCGTGTGACAGCGGTGAATGGCACGCTGAACGCGGTGGTGTCGATGCGCGATGCCGAAGCGCTGCTGACGGAGGCGCGTGCGGTTGACAAGGGTGGCGCGGACGGCCCGCTCGCAGGGTTGCCCACCGCGATCAAGGATCTGCACGCGGCCAAGGGCATGGTGAATTCGGAAGGCTCGCCGATTTTCGCAGGCCATGTTTCGGACCATGATGACCCCCATGTCGCGCGCATGCGGGCGTCAGGGGCGATTTTCATCGGTAAGACCAATGTGCCGGAATTCGGCCTTGGTTCTCACAGTTACAATCCGGTTTTCGGCGTCACGGGCAACCCTTATGCGCCTCATCTCAGCGCCGGTGGCTCCTCAGGCGGGGCGGCGGCGGCGCTGGCGGCGGGGATGATGGCGCTGGCGGATGGGTCAGACATGATGGGATCCCTGCGCAATCCGGCGGGGTGGTGCAATGTCTATGGTATGCGCCCCAGTCATGGTTTGGTTCCCGGGTCCGAGGGCGGCGATCTTTATCTTCACAAACTGTCGACGCGCGGGCCGATGGCGCGGAATCCTGAGGATTTGGCACTTTTTCTTGGCATATTGACCGGGTCGACGGCCTATGACCACGTGCGGCCGTTTATGTCGGGTCAGCGCGTGGCGTGGCTGGGCGATTGGGGCAGGGCCTTTGCGGTGGAGCCCGGTATTCTGCCGCTTTGTGAGCGTGCCTTGGGCGATATGGAGGGGCTGGGCGCCTCTGTCACGGCGGTGCCGCCGCCCTTGTCGAGGGAAGTGATCTGGCAGAGTTGGACGGACCTTCGATCCTTCACACTGGCAGCCGAATCGCAGGATCTTTATGCAAAAGAGGCAACGCGCGCGCAACTTAAGCCCGAGGTGCTTTGGGAGATTGAGCGCGGCTTGAAGCTCTCGGCGATGGATGTGCATGCGGCCAGCCACAAGCGGTCTGATTGGCACCGCGCCGCGATGATCCTTTTTGAGACCTATGATTTTCTGGCACTTCCCAGTGCGCAGGTTTGGCCGTTCCCGGTGGAGTGGCACTGGCCCGAGACGATCAAAGGCCAGAGGATGGACACCTATCACCGCTGGATGGAGGTGGTCGTGCCTGCAAGCCTTCTGGGCCTGCCCGCCATTTGCGTGCCAGCGGGGTTTGGTGACACCGGCTTGCCCATGGGGCTGCAATTGATCGGGCGACCGGGGGCGGATCGGCAGGTTTTGCAGGCGGCGTTGGCCTACCACCGCGTGACGGAATGGCCACAGACCCGTCCGGCGGTGCTGTGTTGAAGCGCATGCAGCGCGCCATTGGGGCTTCTTGCTCTGGTTTCTTCGAAAAGGGTCAATTACTCACAACCTATGGTAATTTGGAGTGTTTGATGATCCGTTTGCCTTTTGTATCCGCGCTGGTTGTGGCACATCTGTTTTCTTCCACGCTGCCGTCCTTGGCGCAGTCTTCCAAATATACCACCGCGATGTCTTCGAATGCTCGGATTGCGGAATATACGTTCAAACCATTTGGGGCCATCCAGTTGGCTGTCATGATCAAAGAAATTGGCGGCAAAACAGCAGTTTGCGGCATGTGGGCTGAAACGGAACGTCTACAGGCCCATGTCCGGGCCAGTCATCTGCCGCGTCGGGGTCGGGCCAATACCACAGTGGATGTGGGCAACCGCCGCCTGATCAAGGGTCTCGGCTTTATGGCGGAGGTCGCCCCGGAAGACTTCGTGACCGGAACGACAGTGAATTGTCAGGTCACCAATGTCCCGTGGGAGGCAGGGTTTACCCGCCAGAAAATTCGGCTCTCATCCCCAAAATCGCGTTCCAGAAGCTGAACGCACACGCGGATTATGGTGCCTTTTCAGCTGCCTTGGCAGCATCCCACAGCCTGTCCATTTCTTCTAAGTCAGACTGATCCGGTCGACGGCCATTGATGGCCAGCGCCGCTTCGATGGCTTCGAACCGGCGGGTGAATTTGGCGTTCGCGCGGCGCAGCGCCACTTCAGGGTCCACCTTCATGTGCCGGGCGAGGTTGGCCATGACGAAGAGCAGATCGCCCATTTCTTCCTCGATCTTGTCCTGCGGCAGGTCTTGTGCGGCCTCTGTCAGTTCCGCCGCTTCTTCCTGGATCTTGTCCAGTACATGGGACGCATCGGGCCAATCAAACCCCACCCGGGCCGCGCGTTTCTGCAATTTCACCGCCCGCATCAGCGCAGGCAGGCCAAGCGCCACGCCGTCCAGCACGCCGGTCTGCGCTTTGGCCGCGCGTTCGGCCGCTTTCACGCTTTCCCAATCACGGGTTTGCTGTTCTGCGGATTTGTCACGGCTTTCGCTGCCAAACACATGCGGGTGGCGCGCAACCATTTTGTCGGAAATCTGATCGGCAACCAGATGGAAATCAAACAGCCCGCGATCTGCCGCGATCTGAGCGTGAAAAACCGTTTGCAGCAACAGATCCCCCAACTCGTCCTTCAACTCGTCCCAGGCCTCGCGCTCGATCGCGTCGGCCACCTCATAGGCCTCTTCAATCGTGTAGGGTGCGATGGTGCCGAAGTCCTGTTCGATGTCCCAAGGACAGCCCGTGTCGGGATCGCGCAAGCGGCGCATGATTTCGAGAAGACGGGGTAGGCCGCCAGTGGGGTTGTGAATGAGGGCATCGTCAGGCATGCAGGAACCCTGACCTTTGATGTGCACGGAGTCCAGATGTGGCGGTGATAAACCGGATTGCGGGATTTGCCGATGAGATGGCGGGCTGGCGGCGTGAGCTGCATCAGCGGCCTGAACTGGGGCTCAACTGCCATGAAACAGCAGCCTTCGTGGTTGAACGACTGCGTGAATTTGGGATCACTCAGATTGAAACCGGGATCGCGGAAAGCGGCGTCGTCGCCGTAATCGAAGGCCGCGAACCGGGGCCTCGGGTGACAGGGCTGCGTGCAGATATGGATGCGCTGCCGATTGAGGAGGCCACAGGGGCAGAGCATGCCTCTCAAGTGCCCGGCGTGATGCATGCCTGCGGCCATGACGGGCATACTGCGATGTTGCTTGGTGCCGCGAAATACCTCGCTGAAACGCGCAATTTTGCGGGTAAAGCCGTGCTCATTTTTCAGCCCGCCGAAGAGGGGCCGGGTGGGGGTAAGCTGATGGTGGAAGATGGGGTGATGGACCGCCACGGTGTGGAAGAGGTTTATGCGCTGCACACGCTGCCCGGCCAGCCCATGGGGACGTTTCACACCTGCGCCGGGCCGATGATGGCAGCGGTCGACACGTTCCATGTCGATATCACCGGGCTGGGCGGGCACGCGGCCTATCCTCATGAAACACGCGATCCGGTGATTGCTGCGGCCAGCCTTGCACAGGCCTTGCAGAGCATTGTCAGCCGCAACCACGCGCCGATGCAGGAGCTGGTGGTCTCCGTCACCCAGATCCACACCGGCAGTGCGGAAAACATTGTGCCGGAAGAGGCCTATGTCGGCGGTACGATCCGCACGTTTGATGCGGACGTGCAGCAGATGGTCTGGCGACGCATGCAAGAGATCGTGGCAGGGCAGGCGGCCTCTTTCGGGGTCGAGGCGGTGTTGCGCATTGACGAAGGATACCCGGCGACGGTGAATGATGCCGCGCAGACGGAATTTGCCGCAGAGGTGGCGCGGGACGTCGCCCATGGAGGCCATGTGGTCACAGACCGTCAGAAAGAGATGGGGGCGGAGGATTTTGCCTTCATGCTGAACGCGCGCCCCGGGGCATACCTGTTCTTGGGGCAGGGCGACGGTCCGCACCTGCATAATGCAGGGTTTGATTTCAACGATGATGTGGCGGCTGTGGGGGCCTCGTTTTTTGCACGCTTGGTGGAACAGCGGCAGGCGCTTTAGGGGCCGCTCGCCCCTCCCTTGCGGGCGGGTCTCGCCGGGGTAGAACGAAACGTGGGAGGAGCATGACATGGGTCTGGAAGACGCACAAAAAGAGGTCGATCTGGCGTTCAATCGCAGCGAAAGGAACGGCCTTGGGTATGAAAATGCCTTTGGGGGGGCCACGTCCTTTCTGCGCAGGCGTTACACCAAGGACCTGACAGGCGTTGACATCGCCGTCACCGGCGTGCCTTTCGATCAGGCCGTGACCAACCGCACCGGCACGCGCTTTGGCCCGCGCGCCATTCGGGAGGCCAGCACGTTGCAACCCTTCGATCCACCCTACGGCTGGGATGACATGAGCCCGCTGGAGGAGTTCGACATCATCGACTACGGCGATCTGGCCTATGACTACGCCAAGGTCAGTGAGTTTCCCGACCGCCTGACCGATCACATCCGCACCATTCTGGCGGGCGGCGCGGCCTCGATCACGCTGGGCGGCGATCACTATATCAGCTTTCCGATCCTGAAGGCCTATGCCGAGAAGTATGGGCCCATTTCGCTGGTGCAGGTGGATGCGCACACAGACACTTGGCCCGATGACGATATGGACCGGATCGACCATGGCACCATGTTCTACAAGGCCGTAAAAATGGGCCTCATTGATGTCAAAACCTCCGTTCAGGTGGGCATTCGCACGCACAATGCCGACACGCTGGGCATCACGGTGATTGATGCGCGCGAGGTGCATGAAAGCGGTGCCTCGGCGGTGGCGGCGAAGGTCAGGGGCATCGTGGAGGACAATCCGGTCTATCTCAGCTTTGACATTGATGGGCTTGATCCAGCTTTCGCGCCCGGGACCGGGACACCCGTCTGGGGCGGGTTGAGTTCGGGGCAAGCTGCGATTTTCCTGCGCGATCTGGCTGGGGTCAATCTGGTCGGTGGTGACATTGTTGAGGTCAGCCCATCCTATGACCCGACAGGTGCGACTGCCGTGGCCGCCGCGCATGTGGGGATGGAGCTTCTTTGCTTGTGGGGCTGGGTCCGGCGGACAGGGTAGGCCATGAGTATTTTAGGCAAGATGAAACGAGGGCTATGCGTATCTTCTTAATTGTTCTTCTGACGCTTCTGATCGGTGCTGGGCTTTACGTCAGGCTGGCGCCCAGTGATCCCGCGCGCTGGCACACCATGCCTGATAACATGGAAAACATGGATATGGACGATGGCGCCAAGCGCGTCATAGTCGCGAATGAAGGCGATCTGGCCCGGCTGCACGTTATTGCGCTCGCCACCCCGCGCACGGAAGTGCTGGCAGGGTCCGTGGAGGAGCAGATGATCACCTATGTCACCCGCTCCCGCATCTTTAGATTTCCTGATTACACGACCATTACGCAAGAGGGCGCGCAGATCAAAATCAACGCCCGCCTGCGCTTTGGCAAGCTGGACATGGGCGTCAACGCCGCCCGGGTCGATGCGTGGATTGCAGAGCTTCAGGGTTCAGGAGGTTAGGCAGCCATCGCTCACTTCCCGCCACATGGGGTTGTTGAGCGACATCTGGCATTGCGCCGTAAATGATCGGCCGCCGACATGCAGGCATATCATTTCCCCCAGTTCCACCCGGTCCCCGGTGGCATTGGTGCAATAACAATCAACGGTTTTGGCCTGTGCCGCCACAGAGGTCACGGCCAGCGTAAGGGATATCAAAAAAGCGCGTGTCATGAGGAAGACATAGCAAATTCCGGCCTCTTGACCAAGGCCCTCGAAATTGGGACACCCGCGACATGGTGCCATTGGACAAACTGAACGAAATCACCCGCCGTTTCGAATTCATCGAAGCGCAGATGGCAGAAGGCGCTGGCGACATCGCGCAGCTGGGCCGAGAATATGCCGAACTGCGCCCGGTGGTGGAGGAAATCCGCGCCTATACACAGGCGCTCGATGATCTGAAAGCGGCTGAGACGATGCTGGATGACCCCGAGATGCGGGATCTGGCCGAAGAAGAACGCGCCGGTATATCCGAACGCCTGCCGGATATGGAAACCGCGCTGCAATTGGCGCTTCTGCCGCGCGATAAGGCCGACAGCCGCCCCGCCATCCTCGAAATCCGCCCCGGCACGGGTGGGGAGGAGGCGGCGCTTTTCGCAGGTGATCTGATGCGCATGTATCAACGCTATGCGGAAGGACAGGGTTGGAAATTTGACATCATCGAAGACAGCGCAACCGAACTGGGCGGGATCAAGGAGGTGGTGGTGGCCATCCGAGGCGATGCCGTCTTCGCGCGCATGAAATTCGAAAGCGGCGTCCACCGGGTGCAACGCGTGCCCGAGACCGAAAGTGGCGGGCGCATCCACACCTCTGCCGCCACCGTGGCCGTTTTGCCGGAAGCCGAAGATGTGGACATTCAGATTGACGCGTCGGACCTGCGCATTGATACCATGCGCGCCTCGGGCGCAGGCGGGCAGCATGTCAACACCACCGACAGTGCCGTGCGGATCACCCATATTCCCACCGGCCTCGTGGTCACGTCATCTGAGAAATCCCAGCACCGCAACCGTGAGATCGCGATGCAGGTGCTGAAGACACGGCTTTACGACCTCGAACGCCAGCGCGTTCATGATGAACGATCCGAGACGCGCGCGGCGCAAGTTGGGTCCGGCGACCGATCAGAGCGCATTCGCACCTACAATTTCCCCCAAGGCCGCATGACCGACCACCGCATTGGCCTCACGCTCTACAAGCTTGACGCCATCATCGGCGGCGATCTTGACGAGTTGATTGATGCGCTCATCGCCGATGCTCAGGCTACGCTTCTGGCGGAGATGGAGGGGTGAGTCGCCTCATCGGTGAGGCGCTTGTCGATTTGCGCGGGCGGTTGACGGCAGCGGGGATTGAAAACGCAGCCCGGGAGGCCCGGCTGATCATGGCCGCTGCCCTGGGCGTTGGGCAGGACCGGGTGAGCCTAATTCAGCCCGATCCATTGCCGGAGGCAGCAGAAGATCACCTCGCCGCCATGGCCGCACGGCGCTGCGGGCGGGAGCCGCTGTCGCATATTCTTGGTCTTCGCGCCTTTTATGACCATGAATTCCGCGTGACGCGCGATGTTTTGGATCCCAGGCCAGAAACCGAAGTGTTGGTGCGCGCAGCGCTTGGTGTGCCCTTTGACAGGGTGTTGGATCTGGGCACGGGTTCGGGCTGCATCTTACTGTCGCTGCTGGCCGCGCGGGCAGGGGCGCAGGGCATCGGCACGGATCTGTCGCCTGCGGCCTTGAAGGTGGCCCAGGCCAATGCAGACAATCTGCGGCTCGCGGGGCGGGCGAGCTTCGTGGTGTCGGATTGGTTTGCAGGCATATCGGGGCAGTTTGACCTCATCGTATCCAACCCGCCCTATATTCCAGCCGCAGATATGGCCGCGCTCGACCCCGAACTTGCGTTTGAACCCCGCGCCGCGCTCACCGATGAAGGGGACGGATTGGGCGCGTATCGGGTGATCGCGGCTCAGGCGCGTGACCATCTGACCGAAAATGGGTGGCTGATGGTGGAAACCGGATGGACGCAAGGGCCGCATGTGGCGCAGTTTTTGCAGGTTCAAGGGTTTAAAGATCTGCGCATTCTGCCAGACCTCGATGGCCGCGATCGGGTTGTGCAGGGGCGCGTGTAGACACGCGAAAAGTGACTATCCGGCCCTGAAAGCGGCAAATTTCCCCATATAATGCCTAAAATCACCTGTGCCCTCTTGTCACAGCCGCCTCGCCATGGTTACACAGGAGACATCAAGACGGTGGATGGCCTGATGGCGGTCCCGCTTGAGACCAGCCGCAGTGAAATCGATCCGGTCAAACAGAAGCGCATGGGGCGCATCACGGATCAGGCGGCGCTACATCATAGGGCTGAAAATCGAATATGAGATCTTCCAAGTCACGGTCGCGGAATAAATCCAACCGCAACAGATCCATGGGCAATGTCGTCAATCGTGTGTTTGACAGCTCCGGCCCCGAAGGCAAAGTGCGCGGCACACCCCAGCAGATCATTGATAAATATAACCAATTGGCCCGTGATGCGCAGTTGGCCGGTGATCGCGTCAATACCGAGAATTTTCAGCAGCACGCAGAGCATTATCTGCGCATGCTCACTGCGGCCCAGAAAGAACAGGACACGCGGCGCGAAGAACAGGAGCGCCAAAATCGCGAACGCCAGGCAGAACGCGACCGCGAACGCGCGAAGCGGCAGGAACGCGAATCAAACGGCGGCGACATGGTTGAGGACGGGACCGGAGAGCAGCCCGTGATCGCCTCTGAGCAAGAAAGTGGGCTGGTTGAAACGCCAGAAACCTCTCAGGCCACGTCCCCGGAAGCGCCACAAGACAAGCCCAAGCGGCAGCGCAAACCCCGCAAACCCCGCGATGCGGATGCAAGCGTCAGCGAGACCCCTTCCGACCCTGACGGCGACGCAAACCCCCAAGCCGCTGAGTGAGCCAGTCAGGGTGAACGAGACTGGGTAAGCGAGACTGGGTAAGCGAGACTGGGTAAGCAAGACTGGCCGTCAGACCGAACGATCAGCCAATTCCCGTGCCAAGGCACAAAACCCTTCCAAAGGCACCACCTCCGCCCGATCCGTGGGCGCGATACCAGCGGCGCGCAACGTGCCCTCCACATCGCCTGTTAACCCCTTCAACGCCGCCCGCAGCATCTTGCGCCGCTGATTGAAGGCCTTGGCCACCACTCGTTCCAGCATACCCGCATCCGCCTCGAACCGAGGGGCAGGCAGGGCGTGCAGATGCACCACCGCGCTCGACACTTTGGGTGGGGGCGAAAAGGCCTCGGGTGGCAGGTTCATGGCAATGCGTGCCTCGCAACGCCATTGCGCCAGTACCGCAAGCCGCCCGTAAGCCTTCGTCCCGGGCTGCGCCACGATCCGTTCTGCCACCTCGCGCTGAAACATCAGTGTCAGGCTCTCCCACACGGGCGGCCAGACAGCGGGGGTCAGCCACCGCACCAGTAATTCAGTGCCCACATTGTAGGGCAGATTGGCCACGACGCGGATCGGCGGGTTCAGGTGCCTGAGCGGGTCCACAGCCAATGCATCGCCTTCCAGGATCTCCAGCCGTCCGGGATAGGCCGCTGCAATCTCTGCCAAGGCGGGCAGGCAGCGCGCGTCTTTTTCCACTGCGAGCACGCGCCGCGCCCCTTCCGCCAGCAGCCCGCGTGTCAGACCACCGGGCCCGGGGCCCACTTCCAGCACGTCCACGCCGCTCAGATCACCCGATTGCCGGGCAATCTTGGCAGTAAGGTTCAGATCCAGAAGAAAATTCTGCCCCAGCGATTTGCGGGCCGACAGCCCGTGGTGAGCAATCACCTCCCGCAGAGGGGGCAGGGGGTCGATCTTGCTCATGCCCGGATCACGCAAGGCCCATGCGCGCGGCCAAGCGCAGCGCCTCAATGGTTGAGGTCGGGTTGGCCAGCCCCTTGCCCGCGATATCCAGCGCGGTGCCGTGATCGGGCGAGGTGCGCACGAAGGGCAGGCCCAGCGTGACATTCACGCCCCGATCAAAATCCAGCGTCTTGATCGGAATGAGCGCCTGATCGTGATACATAGCAATCGCCGCGTCATATCCGGCCCGCGCGGACGCATGAAACATCGTATCCGCTGACATCGGCCCGCGCAGGTCAAATCCATCGCCCCGCATCCGGTCCAACAAGGGCGCGATCCAAGTGGTTTCTTCGCCGCCCATATTGCCGCCTTCGCCCGCATGGGGGTTCAGGCCTGCCACCGCCAGCCGAGGCGCGGCAATCCCGAAATCCTGCACCAGCGCTGCGTGGGTGATGCGGATCGTGGCGTCCAACCCTTCAGGCGTCAGCGCGGCAGGCACCTCGCTCAGCGGGATATGGATGGTCGCGGGCACCACGCGCAATTCGGCGCTGGCCAGCATCATCACCACGTGCTCGACGCCCGCAAGTGCGGCGAGGAATTCGGTATGTCCCGGATATGCAAACCCCGCCCCGTCCTGTAGCGCCTTTTTGTGGATGGGGGCCGTGCAAAGCGCGCTGGCCTCGCCCGTCTTCACCAGATCGACACCACGGGCGATCACGTCGATGACAGCTTGCGCATGGGTCGCATTGGGCGCGCCAGGGGTCAGATTGCCGTCGAAATCATGGCGCAGGACGGGCAGTGCGCGGGCCATGACCGCACGGGCTTCAGCAGGGCTTTTGATTTCAGCGATGGCGGTCCCTGACGGCAAATGCGCCGGATCGCCAATCCAGAAAAAGCAAAGCTCATCCCGCAGGGCGTGCCACGCCCCCACGGCCAGTTCAGGGCCAATTCCCGCCGGTTCACCGCAGGTCAGCGCGACCGGGCCCGGTGCCGTCGTTGTCATCAATCCCCGATGATCCGCGCCTCGGCCTTGAGCCGCGCCAGATAGCCGTCGCCAAAGGATTGCAACCGGGAGTTTTGCACAAAAGAGGTGAGTTCCTCAAGCGAGGGTCCATCCTCCCCGCCGAGGGATGCAGGGATCCGTTCGCACAGCATCAGAAACACGAGGGTCTGGCCATTTGACCGCGTGAGCGCCGTTGACACCTCACCTGCATCCAATTGCGACAGTTGCAGCGCGATGTCCTGGGGGATCTCGCTTGGCGCTTGTTCCAGCACATTAAGCACGCTGACAGGCTGGCCCTGCGCCACGCCGTAGAGGTCGTCGCATGTGTTGACCCGGTCCTCAATGCGCTGCGCCTGTGTCAGCGCGTCCTCGCTGCGTCCGCCGGGAATGAAGTAAGTGGCGTATTTGATTTGCGAATATCGCGGCTCTGTCACCGCGCTTTCGGCGATGTCGCGCATCTGCAGCAGGATGATCGCCTGTTCTGTGGTGATGGGCTGTGTCACCTCACCGGGCGACAATTCCAGAACGATCGGGCGCAGTTGTGGTGGCAGATCGGTGATGGAGGTCCATTCCATGCGCCCGCCGGTAGGCCCTGTTGGCGACACGGAGAAGCGCCGCGCGGCCACTTCAAAATCACGTGAATTGTCAATCTGGGACAGTCTTTCGGCCCGTTCCAGCACCGTTTCCAACTGGCCTTGAGGAATCGGCAAAACGATCTCTGACAGCAAAACGCGCACGCTCCCTGAACCCGAGAGGGCTTGGCGGGCACGGCCCACGTCGTCTTCGCTCACGCTCACCTGGCTGCCGAAACGTCCGCTGACGATCTCGCGCCAGGTGATGCCCACGCGGATGTATTCGCGAAATGTCAATTCATCCACGCCCGCATCGCCAAGGGCATTCAGCATGTCGTCCAGTTCCAGATTTGCGCGGCCCGCAAATTCCTCCATCGCGCCCAGCAAAGCCTGCTCGCTGATCTCAAATCCAAGCGTCTCCGCTTCCTGCATTTTAAGGCGATCCTCGATCAACTGCTCGCGCGCGGTGGACACCGGCTCCCCCGGTGCGCGGAAGAGCGTCAGAAGCCGCGCGCGCTGGTCAATCTCAAACCGGGTGATCGCCTTTTCATTGACCTTGATGACCGGTTCAAACAGGTTTTGGGCCGTCGCAGGCGCTGCCGCGGCAACAAGATTGGCGAGGATCAGACTACAGATGAGAAAGGCAAGGCGCATATGTTTATGTTCCCCTGATATGGTCAGTGCTCGGTTCGTCAAATCGGCTTATCTGGAACAGGACCGCGCATAGCTGCGATCCACTGTCTTTGCAGAAAAACCCCGCAACCCAACCGTTAAGCTTATATCGGTGGAGGGTTCAAGGAAGTTTGATTGGGTAAAGCGGCGTGATGCCGATAGCGACACGTCCACGCATTCGTTGGTGTAGGTCAGGCCCACCCCCGCGCTTACGGATCTGTCCGTGGCCACGTCATAGCGCCAATCCGCGCTGCCCGTCCAATGGCGCGACAGCCGGTAAGATGCGTCAAAGGCCCATTCCGAAATCGTCGCCGCCCGGTTTTCCGCCAGATCGCGCCCCAGCCAGATATAGGTCGCGGCCAGCGCCGTGGTGTCATTGACCCAACTGGCGCGCGCCTCCGCCTTGTTGGTTTCCGCCCCGTCTTCAAAAAGGCCGCGCGCGGTCAGAACAAAGCCATTGTTGCTTTTCACCTGCCCGGCCACCAGCATATCGGACACTCTTGAATTCAGGCCCGAGCTTTGGGAAAAGCTTTTCGCGCCGCCCACTTCAAGTTGCTGTTCATCACGCACCAATTGCCCCACAGCCAGCGCGCTTTGCCAGCCGCTGGCCATGAAGCGCGTCCAACTGACACCGTAAGAGGCCTGCAACCCCCGTTCGCGCCTATCGGGCGCCACAAATCGGGAGGTGGAGAACAGATTGCCCTCATCAAATTCAATCCGTGTGTTTTCATCATTGGGAATGAACGCGTTGTCCCCACCGACCCAGGCCACCTGCACCACGGGTTCAATCACATCCGTGGTTCCACCACTGCCTGAACGCACCAGCGGCATGCGCAGTTCGAGCTCTGCCGTGGGGGTCAGTTCATTGTGCTGGCTGAGGCTGGTCGTGCCGGCCTGTTCGATCCAGAACGCATCGAAGGCCAGCCCCGCACCCGCTTGTGCCAGCACACCCGCGGGCAGGGTCCAACTGCGCAGATATTTCGCATCCAGCGTGAAGCGTGTGATGTCACGGCCGTCGGCGAAAGTGTCGGCATCCGGCCCGTCAGAGGCCAGATCAGACGTGCGGTAATGGGTTTGCGCCTCTGTGCCGATGCGGAATTCCCCGCCGACGGATGTGGGGAAGAAGCGCTGCTCATATTGCGAGGTCAAAACCAGGGTCGGCAGGGTCGAATTGGCCTCCCCGGGACGCAGGCTGTTGTAATGGGTAAGGGCGCCGCGCGCATAGGTGGTCCGATTGGCGAATTCGATCTCCACCTCGCTATCGAGGCGGGTCTTGTCGGAATAGCGGTAATTCAGCAGATAGGTGTCATCATTGACCAGTTCGACATCGAATTTCAGGTTGAGGTCCCGACCGAGGTCAAACTCCCCCTCGCCGAAAAAGTAGGCGCGATGTTCTTCCTGCGCAGAGGCCACGTCGTCATCAGACACAGCCCCGTTCAATTCAATGCGACCGTTGCGGAAGGCCTGGCGATAGCGCAATTCCAACGTGCGCGTGTCCGTGGTCAGAAACGGCGTCAGCGTCAGGTCCTTGTGATCGCCGATTGGGATGAAATAGGGCAGTTTGACCCCGAACCCCAGAAGCGAGGAGTTGATAAAGGACGGCACCAGAAAGCCACGGGATCGATCCAGCGTCGGATCAGGCAAGCGCAGGCGCGGCAGATAGAGCACGGGCGTGTCGAGCACCCGGAGCTGCGCATTCTCGAAATAAAGCTGTTGCTCAAATTGATCATGAACCACGCGTTCTGCGCGGATTTGCCAGATCGGCGGCCCATGATCTTCGCAGACCCGACAGGATGTCACCGTCGCCTTGTGCAACACATTGTATCGGCCTGAGGCGCGTTGCATTTCATAGGCGGCCAACTGCACATGGTCCCCCATCACCAGTCGTGCGCCGCGCAGGATCCCGTTCTCCAGGTCCTCATCAATCTCAGCAGAGGAGGCAAGGATCAGGGTTTCATCGCCTTCCTGAATGACAATCGGGCCTGTCAGAATCAGCCGGTCACCCGCCCGGTCATAGACGATCCCTTCCGCCTGCAACCGTCGCCCATTGTAAAGCGCCTCCACATTGCCCGTCGCCACCAGCCGTTCATTGCCATCGACATACACGTCATCGGCCACCAGCACTGCGGGTTGGGGCGGGTCGGTTGGCGCGCCCGTCTGAGCCATAGCCGGGATTGCCAACAACAGGCTCATCAGCCAAAGGGATATGCGCAAAAGTCCCGTCATCCGTCTTCCATGTGCAGCACAATGCCCGTGGCCAGCATGAAGAATGCCACCGGCGGGGCCCAGGCCGCCAAAGCCACCGGGATTTCCCCATTCTCACCCAAGATCTGCGCGAAGTTGCGCACGTAATGCAGCCCGAACCCCAACAGCACCGCCGTTAGAACCGACACACCCGTGTTCGATAGGCGCGTTGGCCGCATCGTAAAGGCCGCGGCCACCATTACCAATGACATCAGAAACAGCGGTCTAGCAAGCTCCATCTGGTACCACATGTCATAACGCCGGGCGGAAAACCCGGCCTGTTCCAACTGCGCGATGAACTCCCGCAGTTCCCAGATCGGAATATATTCGGGCTTACCGAAACTGTCGACGATCCGGTCCTGCGTCAGGTCGGATTGAATGCGCAATTGATCCAGTTGTTGCGCCCCTGCCTCAGAGATGCTGCCGCGCCCCAAGCGCCAGAGTTTCACATTATAGAGCAGCCACTCCCCGTCCTTCAGCCGCGCCGCCTGCGCCCGGATGCGGCGCTCCGGTGAACCTGATGCATCAAATTCCAGAAAGGTCGTATCAAAGAGCACCGACACGTCAGAGCTTGCCCGTTCGGCATGGATCACTGTTTGACCCTCGGCGTTGCCCTGCCGCAACCAAAGCCCCTCAGAGGCAATCACAAGAACGGAAGATCCCCCACCGCCCACATAGGAATTGATCAGGTCGTTATACCGTTTGGCTGACGCCGCCACGAGCGGGTTTAGGATCGTGACCGACAGCATGCCAATGGCGGCCGCCACCGCCACAGGCGCGGCAAGGCTGCGCAATGCCGAGCGACCCGCCGCGCGCACCACCACCAGCTCCGAGGATCGCGCAAGGCGCACGTAAAGTGCTACGGTGGCCAGCACGACCACCAGCGGCAGGATCTCGTAATTGTCCTCGGGGATCTTCAGCAGAACGATCCCCAGCACCTCGCGAAAGCTGAGCGCGGCAAAATCCTGCAATTTGTCCACCAGATCGATCAGCGCCAAGAGCACCACGAAGATCGAAAAGATCAGCACATTGGTCCACAGAAATTTGCGCGCGAAATACCAGTGCAGGATCATGCCGGGTCCCCCTCGGCATCCGCTCGCGCCCGCCAGAACATCACCGTGCGCTTGCCCCGTTTCAAAAGCGCGGGCCGTGCCGCCAAATAGAGCAGGATCACCGTCAACCCGAACCCAAGGGCGGCCGGGGCATACATCACCGGCCACACACCCGCATTGGCAATGACCAGCCCGGTTATCGATCCTTCCACCACTTTGATCACCACCAGCAGAAAGAACGCCGTCATGATCTGCCACCAGACGCCGAACCGGCTGAACCCGCCCAGAAGCAGCGTAGCAAAGCCCACCAGGGCCGCCACCATGCACATCAACGCTTGGGAAAACCGGCTGTGCAATGTGAACTGCAGCGCGCCGGGCGTGGCGCCTGTCCGATCCATCACTGCCTCAGGCCGCAGGATCAGATCACCGGTATGGGCAAACTCCACTTTGTTAAGCGTGGCTGGGTTCTGTGAAATCAGCCCCGAGATGTCATAAGAAAAATCATCGAAATGCGTGGTGAAAAGCCGCGCATCATCGCCGCGCAGGGATTGCGCAAGCCCCGACACCATCACCAGAGATGTCCCGGTTTCATCCTGCACGAGATAGGCCCGAGCAGAGGAATATTCGACCGTGTTTTGCAAATCCCGCCGGTCAGACAGGAAAACGTCGCGCAGCTCACCTTCTGGCGTGATTTCCCGGATGTAGAAGGTGATGCCCGGGGCCGGGTGCAGAAACTCGCCTTCCTCAAGGAACCGCGCTGACACGCTCTGGCGCACTTCTGCCTCACGCTGGCGCAGCTCTCCGAGCGAGGTGGGGATCAGGTAATGGCTCAGAAGCGACATGATCACCGCGATGATCACCCCGAACACAAGCGCAGGGCGAATGAGCCGCCATGGCGAATATCCGGTCGCCTGCACCACCGTGAGCTCACTTTCCGTGCTCAAGCGATTGGTCACGTAAACGGCGGCTGCAAACGCCGCGATCGGCAAAACCATGCCAATGACCCCCGGCAGGGTCAGGGCAGTGAACTCCAAAAACACCCAGGTCGGCTGCCCATCTCCGATCAGCCGATCAAATTGCCGCACGGCCTTGTTGATCCAGAAAATGGACACCAGGATCAGTGCGAAAAAGCCAAATAGCACCATGAATTGCGACAGCACATACCTGTCGAATCTGGTCACGCTCTTACCCCCACGGTTTATTTTTCGAAATCCTACCCGAAATGCCGCGCGCCCACCACCGATAAAGCGTTTTGAGACAAAGACCTGTGGCCACAAAACCCCGGCCGGGAAGATGCAGGCGCGGGCGGCGCTTTGACTGGTCAACCCACTGTCTGCGCGCTACACCTTCCCAATCGAAATCAATCGCCGCAGGAGCCGCCCATGTCCGCACCCGTCACCGTCACGCCCACCAGCCCCGATCTTGATCAGATCGCCATATTCGAAGGCCGTGTGGCCATTTTCGTGGGGGAAGACGGCGCTTTGGATGACGCGGGTCAAAAGGCAGACACCCTGACCGGCGGCGCGGTGTCGCGCGTGACAGGCTCTGAGGCGTGGGAAAAGCTGTCCGCCGGGAAAGCCCAATCGTTGGATTATCCTGCTGGCATGGCGGCCACCGCACTCGATATCGTCTCCTTGCCCACGCCAGAGGCGACCCGCACAGCCGGTGCGGCCCTCGGCAAAGCGAAGGGCGATGCCGCGCAACTCGTCCTCTTCATGGATCGCGACGGTGCAGATGAGCTTGCCTTGGGCCTCATGCTGCGCGCCTATGCCTTCACCGATCACAAAACAGCGGAAGAAAAAGAGCCGGGCCCGGTCACTCTGATGACCTCCAACGCACCTGATCTCACCACAGCCCATGCGCTTGCATCTGGTGTCTTCCTCACTCGCGATCTGACCAATGAGCCCGCCAATATCCTCTCCACCACCGAGTTTGCGGCCCGAATTGAAGCGATGTCGGCTTTGGGCCTAAAGATCTCTGTGCTAGACGAAGACGAGCTTGCAGCCAAAAACATGCACCTTCTTTTGTCTGTCGGTCATGGCAGCATCACCCCTTCCAAAGTCGCCGTCATGGAATGGAATGGCGGCAAAAAGGGCGATGCACCGCTCGCGCTGATCGGTAAAGGCGTGGTGTTCGACACCGGCGGCATTTCGTTGAAACCTTCTGGCGGCATGGAAGATATGACCATGGATATGGGCGGGGCAGGGGTCGTGACCGGCGTCATGCATGCGCTCGCCGCCCGCAAGGCCCGCGCGAATGTCGTGGGCATTGTCGGTTTGGTGGAAAACATGCCCTCTGATCGCGCGACACGGCCAGGCGATGTGGTGACGTCCATGAAGGGCGACACGGTGGAAATCATCAACACCGACGCCGAAGGGCGCTTGGTGCTGGCCGATGCGCTCTGGTACGCGCAAGAAACCTTTAAGCCCGCCGCCATGGTCAATCTGGCCACCCTCACCGGCGCGATCATCGTCGGCTTGGGTCATGAAAACGCAGGCGTTTTCTCCAATGATGATGAGTTTTGCGGTCATTTCTTGGCGGCAGCGAAAACCGAGAACGAAGGCGCCTGGCGCATGCCGATGGGCGAGGCTTACGACAAAATGCTCAAATCCCGCGTGGCCGATATGAAAAACGTGGGCGCGCGCGCGGCAGGCTCCATCACCGCGGCGCAATTCCTGCAACGTTTTGTGCAAGAGGGCACGCCCTGGATCCACCTCGACATCGCAGGTGTGGCGCGTGTCACGGAAGAAACCCCCATGGCTCCGCGTGGTTCTACCGGGTGGGGGGTGCTGGCGCTCAATCGTCTTGTGGCCGACCAATACGAGAGCTGATGGGCGCCGCGTATTTCTACCACCTGACGCGTCGCCCCATGGAGGCGACACTCCCCATGCTTCTGGAAAAAGCACGGGGTGCAGGGTGGCGAATTGCCGTGCGCGGCGTGGACCCCGAGCGCATGGACTGGCTGGATCAGAAGCTGTGGCAGGGCCCGGAAGAGGGGTTCCTGCCGCACGGCCTTGCGGGCGGCGATCATGACGCCCGTCAGCCCATCCTTCTGACAACATCCTCGGCCGCCGCCAACGCGCCCAATTGCGTCATGACGATCGACGGGGCGGAGATCGGGGCCGAAGAAGTGCAGGCGCTCGACCGTGTCTGCGTTCTGTTCGATGGCAATGACGAAGAGGCGCTTCAGCGTGCCCGAGGGCAATGGAAAGCCCTCACCGACGCCGGCTGTTCTGCGCAATACTGGTCCGAAGAAAGCGGCAAGTGGGAAAAAAAGGCGGAGAAATAACTACCGCGTCAGCACCATCTGCCCGCCCGATATTTCCATAGACCGAAACCGCTGCAGATAACTCATCCCCAGAAGCGACCCATCCAGATCGCCTTCATTCACCACCGCCCGAACGCCGGTATCTTCCAATGGCCCGACGGCGAAGCTGTCAATACGCACCGGCGCGATCCTCACCTCACCATTGGCCGTCAACGCTCGGCCCACATAGTTCAGCTCACCCGGCTCAAACCCCGCGCGCACCGCATCGGCCTGGCTCAGCACGATATCCGTGGCGCCTGTATCCACCACGAACTCCACCGTCGCCCCGTTCACATCGGCAACCATGTAGTAATGCCCGTCCGGCGCGCGCGGCAGAACGATTTGGCCGGCCTCCGCCGCGACCATCTGCCGGGGCGCGGAGGTTTGGCGCACATCCTCCCATAGCCCGTAGGCGGCAATCACCCCGATAAATAAAAACCCCCAGATCACAGCCTGTTGCAGCACTTTATTCATGCTGTTGCGGTTGACCGCAAAGAACCAGAACACCACCGCGCAGCCCAGCACGACAAGATAAGTCAGACGTCCAAGATCAAAATCATCCATGGGTCAGATATAGTCCCTAGCGCGATTGGTTTAAGCCCGCCTCACGCGCTTTCCGCCGCCTCCAGCCGCTCCTGCGCCGCGATCCACAGCGCCTCGGCCCGATCGAGCCCGTCCATGACCTCGACATATTTCTTCTGCCACTCGGCCATATCACCGGCCTGTGCATCTTCATACATTGAAGGATCGGCCAGCTTGGTGGCGATCTTGTCCTGCATCACCTGCAATTTCTCCAAACGCTCCTCGCATTTGCGCACGTCCTGGCGCAAGGCAAGGATGGCATCCCGCGACGGGCGCTTTGGCTTTTCTATTTTCTTTGAATGGGTTGTTGCCGTTTCCTGACCTAGAAGTGATGCCCGATACGCCTCCAAATCCCCATCAAACGGTGCCACGCGGCCTCCTTTCACCAACCACAACCGGTCCGCCACAAGGCTCAGCAGATGCATGTCATGGCTCACCAGGATGACCGCGCCGGAATAGGCCGTCAGCGCCTCCACCAGAGCCTCCCGGCTTTCAATATCCAGATGGTTCGTTGGTTCATCGAGGATCAGCATATGCGGCGCGTCAATCGTCGCCAGCAACAGGCTCAACCGTGCCTTTTGACCGCCTGAGAGCTGCCCAGCCGGCGTATCGGCCTGTTCCGCACCAATTCCAAAGCCACCCAACCGGGCGCGCAGCTTTCCGGGTGCCTCATCGGGCCGCAAACGGCGAATGTGATCCAGCGGGGACTCGTCCGCCTGCAATTCTTCCAACTGATGCTGCGCGAAATACCCAACACGCAGCTTGGAGGTTGAGTGGCACTGTCCCTCCATCGCATGAAGTTTGCCCGCCAATAGTTTGGAAAAAGTAGATTTTCCTTCACCATTGCGCCCCAAAAGCGCGATCCGGTCATCCTGATCGATCCGCAGATCCAGCCGCTTCAGCACAGCTGCCCCATCATAGCCCACCGACGCCCCGTCCAACCGTACAATTGGCGGAGACAGTTCTTCCGGCTCCGGAAACGCAAAGGCTCGCAAAGCGGCTTCTTCCGGTCGCGTAATCGGTTGCATTTTCGCCAACGCCTTGATCCGCGCCTGCGCTTGTTTTGCCTTATCCGCCTTGTATCGGAACCGATCCACGTAGGATTGCAAATGCGCCCGCCGGGCGTCTTGTTTTTTGGCCTCCGCCTCGGCCGCAGCCAATTTCGCCGCGCGGGTCTTGGCAAAAGTGTCATATCCGCCCTGATAAAGGGTCAATCGACGGTCTTCGAGATGCAGAATGGACCCCACCGCGCGATTGAGAAGCCCGCGGTCATGGCTGATCACCAGCACGGTATGGGGATAACGCGCGAGATAACTTTCCAGCCACAGCGCGCCTTCCAGATCCAGATAGTTGGTCGGTTCGTCCAAAAGCAGCAGATCTGGCGCTGAAAACAGCACCGCCGCCAGCGCCACCCGCATCCGCCAGCCACCCGAAAAGGCCGAACAGGGCATGTTCTGTTCCTCGGTCGTAAACCCTAGGCCTTTGAGGATGCTTGCCGCGCGCGCCTCCGCCGACCAGGCGTCAATATCGGCCAGCCTCGTCTGGATTTCCGCGATCTCGCCAGCATCCGTTGCAATCTCAGATTTAGAAAGTAAATCAGTACGTTCCGTGTCGGCCTTCAATACGGTATCCAGCAGCGACACCTCATTACTCGGCACTTCCTGATCCACCCCACCAATGCGGGCACGCTTTGGCAGGTGAATATCGCCCGACTCCAACGCCAATTCCCCACGAACAAGCCGGAATAGTGTGGTTTTCCCCGTCCCATTGCGCCCGACAAGCCCCACCTTGTGGCCGTCCGGGATCGTGGCCGAGGCCCCTTCGAACAAGGGCCGCCCCGCCACGGCATAGGTGATATCTTCGACGCGCAACATGGGCGTGGGATGCCTCAAGTGCCAAAGCCCGTCAATCGCTGCTTTTCAAACGCCAAGACCCGTGATACGCCGCGCGCAATTTTGGACCCTAAAATATGAGGCACTCATGGCGACCGAACGTACGCTCAGCATCATCAAACCCGATGCCACCAAACGCAACCTGACCGGCAAGATCAACGCCAAGTTCGAAGACGCAGGCCTGCGCATCGTGGCGCAAAAGCGCATCCACCTGACCAAGGCGCAAGCAGGCGTGTTCTACGCCGTGCATGCCGAACGTCCGTTTTACGATGAGCTTTGCGACTTCATGGCGTCCGAGCCGGTCGTCGTGCAGGTTCTGGAAGGCGAAGGCGCCATTGCCAAGAACCGCGAAGTGATGGGCGCCACGAACCCCGCAGACGCCGATCCGGGCACGATCCGCGCGGAATTCGCGGAATCCGTGGGTGAGAACTCTGTCCACGGCTCGGATGCGCCAGAAACGGCGGCGGTAGAGATTGCGTATTTCTTCTCCGGGTTGGAGTTGGTGGGGTAAGCCACTGACTTTACTCCGATTTATCCAAAGGGCCGCTCGTTTGGGTGGCCTTTTTCGTGTCCGGGCACAACGGAGCGCCTTTGACTGGCCCCGGTCTGGCGAGCCTGACCTCTGAACAGCCGCGTTTTATCCGTCAGGTGCCGGACAACATCCGAGCGACGATCTGCAATTGCTAATTCGCCGGGCCTTGGCTGGGGCCCTCCTCTCAGCGATTGCCGGCAATCGCCCGCCGGGCAGCGGACGAAGGCGCGGCAGGCTTACGCCCTTGAGTCCGCGCCACCAGCGGCGAAGCTATTGATTCAATGGCAATTTGGGGTTTCTTGAGCGCGTGTGAAGGGGGCAAAATTCCCTCCAAACCCCGCCAATAGACAATTGACCAATCCCCGACCTTCTGTCACACAAACACTTCCGACACTGGTCAAGGTGCACCTGAATGAAGGTCATCATCTGTGGAGCCGGGCAGGTGGGGTGGCAGATCGCCCGCCATCTCAGCGGCGAAAATAATGATGTCACTGTGGTCGACAACAACCCAGATCTTGTGCGCCGGGCTGCAGAAACCCTTGACGTGCAGGGCCTGACGGGCTTCGCAAGCTATCCGGATGTTCTGGACAAAGCAGGCGCGCGCGACGCCGATATGATCATCGCCGCCACACATTCGGATGAGGTCAACATGGTCACCTGTCAGGTGGCCCATTCCGTCTTCGACATCCGCCGCAAGATCGCGCGTCTGCGCAGCCAGTCCTATCTCGATGCGATCTATTCCGATCTTTACCGCCGCGATCACCTGCCCATCGACGTGGTGATCAGCCCTGAACGCGAAGTGGCTCAGGCCGCGATGCAGCGCCTGGCCGCGCCCGCCGCCTTTGACACTGAACTGTTCCTCGATGGCGAAGCGCAACTGATGGGCCTGCGACTGGGCGAAGACTGCCCAGTGCTCAACACCACGCTGCGGCAACTGACCGAACTCTTCTCAACGCTGCGCGTGGTCGTGGTTGGGGTGCGTCGCAATGGTAAGCTTTTCGCCCCCGACGCGGATGACGAATTGCAGGCGGGTGATGAGGCTTACGTCTTTTCCCCCGTCGATGACATCCCCCGCACGCTCGAGGTTTTCGGCAAATCCTCCCACGTTCAGGAACGACTGGTCATCATTGGCGGCGGCAATATCGGGCTGTCGGTCGCGCAGGCGCTGGAAAAACGCGGGCGCAAGATCAAGACCAAGGTGATTGAGCGCGAACGCAAATGCGCCGAACGGGCTGCAGACCTCTTGGAACGCACCATCGTGCTGAACGGGGACGGGCTCGACTCTGTGCTTCTGGCGGAAGCCAATGTCTCCCGCGCCGATGCCATCCTCGCCGTGACCGATGACGACAAAACCAACATGCTGGCCGCCGTGCGTGCCAAGGCCGAAGGCTGCGGGTTTGCCATCGCGCTGATCAACGACCCCACGCTTCTGCCGCTGATGGAACCGCTTGGGATTGATGCCTATATCAACCCGCGCGGCACCACTGTCAGTTCCATCCTGCGCCATATCCGCCATGGCCGCGTGCGGTCGGTCTATTCCGTGGGCGATGCAGAAGCCGAGATGATCGAGGCTGAAGTGCTGTCGACCTCCTCCATCGCAGGCGTGGAAATCCGCGATATCGGCTTTCCCGAAGGCGTGCTGGTCGCGGGTGTGCGCAAGGGAGACAAGATCGTGAAACCCACGGGCCGGACGAAGCTGCAGGCGGGCGACGTGGTGGTGATGTTCTCGCTCGCGGCGGACGTGGCGCAGGTGGAACAGCTCCTGCAGGTTGCGATCGACTTCTTCTAGGTCATGCTTTCGCGCATCTTATTCCTTCCGCTCATCCTGCCGCTGACAGGGCTCTTTGCGGCGGCCATGTTCGTGCCTGCCGCTCATGCTCTTTATTTTCAGGATCATTCCGTCGCGCAGGCGTTTTTCTATTCCGGCGTCATCGGATTTTTCATGATTGCCATGATCGGGCTTGCGCTGGCCAACCGGTCCAAGACCGACAATTCTGATCTGGAAAACCTTGCCTCGCTCTTTCTTGCCTATACCGTGCTGCCGCTCTTCCTCGCGCTGCCGTTTTATGAAGGGTTGGAGACGACGAGCTACTTGAACGCGTATATGGAAATGGTCTCCGCGCTCACCACCACCGGCGCACCGCTTTTTGAGGCCGCGCGCTTGTCGGAATCGCTCCATCTCTGGCGCGGCATCGTGGGCTGGCTCGGGGGCTTGCTTATCTGGGTGTCGGCCTCTGCGGTGCTGGCCCCTTTGAACCTCGGCGGGTTCGAGGTGACAGCGCGCGCCGAACCGGGGCAGGGGGAGGAACGCTTTGACCGCTTCAAACGCGCCAGCTCGGCCAAGCGGATCACGCGCATCGGGCAAGACCTGATCCCGATCTATGTGGGCCTCACCTTCCTTGTCTGGCTCTTCATGGTGGTGGCCAATGAAGACCCGGTGGTGGCGGCGATCCTGGCGATGTCGACGCTCGCCACGTCTGGGATCACGCCGCTTGACGGGTTGGAGGGGTTGCAGACAGGGTTTTACGGCGAAGGGGTTATTTTCTTCTTCCTCGCCTTCGGTCTGTCGCGCCTGACCTTTTCCAAGGATACTGTCACCAGCAGCACGTCCATGCTGCGCAACGATCCGGAGTTTCGCATGGGGCTGGTCCTCGTGATCGCCGTGCCCTTGCTGCTGTTTTCCCGCCACTGGCTGGGCGCGATCGAATTTGACGATTCCGAGAATTTGGTCAGCGCTGTGTCTGCTCTTTGGGGCGGCATGTTCACGGTGCTGTCGTTCCTCACCACCACCGGATTCGAAAGCACCGCCTGGGCCGATGCGCAGGATTGGTCGGGGCTGGGCACACCCGGGTTGATCCTTCTGGGACTGGCGCTTGTCGGTGGCGGGGTCGCTACGACCGCAGGCGGGGTCAAGCTCTTGCGCGTCTACGCGCTGTATCTCAATGGCCGGCGAGAGTTGGAGAAACTGGTGCTGCCCTCGTCGATGGGCAACGCCAAAGCCTCCAGCCGCCGCATCCGCCGTGAAGGCGCGTTCATCGCCTGGGTCTTCTTCATGCTTTTCGCGTTGTCCTTGGCCTTCATCGCCGTGGTGCTGGCCTTTCTGGGGCAGGATTTTGAATCCTCCATCGTCCTGGCCATCGCCGCGCTGTCGACCACGGGCCCGCTGATTGAAAGCGCGGCGTCTGAGCCCATCGTGCTCCTCGACATTGGCACACCCGCCAAGCTGGTGCTCTGCATGGCAATGGTGCTGGGGCGGCTGGAAACCCTGGGCCTCATCGCGCTGATCAACCTGCGGGTTTGGCGAAACTGACGGCGATTTCCCTGACAGAGCGCCTTGATTCCGCGCCGGGAGGGTCGATCTTTACCTCTTTTCACGTGCAAAAAATGGCGTCCAACCCCCCAATTGGCAACTTTCCCACACACCCTCCAAGGACCTGATTTTAGGGCTGGAAACTCGCGCAATCCCTGTCCATACTCCGCCTCACGAGGGAGGTGCCCGCCCGAGGCGCCATCAAGAACAACAGCAAAAATAGGTGGCTCAACATGGCAAACGACCGGCAAAACCTTCAGGACGCGTTTCTCAATCAGGTCCGCAAGACCAAGATCCCGGTGACGGTGTTTCTGATCAATGGCGTCAAGCTGCAGGGCGTGATCACGTGGTTCGACAATTTCTGCATTCTTTTGCGCCGCGATGGGCAGTCGCAGCTGGTCTACAAGCATGCGGTGTCCACCATCATGCCGTCCCAGCCCGTGAACCTTTATGACGGTGACGATGCTAGCGAAGGCTAACGCATGGAGCTAACCGAAGGCGCGACAACCCGCGCCTGGGTCTTGCACCCTGACATCCCCAGCGATAACAACCCGCGCGAGCCACGCTACGCGCTGGATGAAGCTGTGTCCTTAGCCCATGCGCTTCCCGGGCTTGAGGTTCTGGGCGGTGATGTGGTGCGTCTGGCACGGCCCCATCCCGGCACGCTGTTCGGCAAGGGCAAGATCGAAGAACTGCACCGGATGGTCGACGACCATGAGATCGGCCTCATCCTGATCGACGGCCCTGTCACGCCCGTCCAGCAACGCAATCTCGAAAAGGCCCTGGGTTGCAAACTCCTCGACCGCACGGGGCTGATCCTTGAGATCTTCTCCGACCGCGCGGCCACCCGCGAAGGCGTGCTGCAGGTCGACATGGCCGCGCTGAGCTACCAACGCACGCGGCTGGTGCGCGCCTGGACCCACCTCGAACGCCAACGCGGCGGGTTGGGCTTCGTCGGCGGCCCGGGTGAGACCCAGATCGAGGCCGACCGCCGCGCCATCGACGACCAACTCGTCCGCTTGCGCCGCCAACTCGACAAGGTGGTCAAAACCCGTGGCCTCCACCGCGCCGCCCGCGCCAAGGTCCCGTTCCCCATCGTGGCGCTGGTGGGCTACACCAACGCGGGCAAATCCACGCTCTTCAACCGCCTGACGGG
>JBCCCZ010000006.1:0-44280 GCA_039033255.1 Pseudomonadota bacterium | reverse complement strand
GATCACCTCGCCCTCAGGCGCCATCATCCAGTCGCGGTGATTGGCATTGCGCCAGCGGCACATCTCAAAGACCCGCGTCTTGTACATGTCCTTGATCGGATTGTACCCACCCGACATGTCGCCATAAATCGTGGCATAGCCCACCGCGACCTCGGATTTGTTGCCGGTCGTCAACAGCATTTCCCCGAACTTGTTGCTGAGCGCCATCAGCAGAAGCCCCCGCAGCCGGGATTGCAGGTTTTCTTCCGTCACATCCGGCTCGGTGCCCTCAAACAAAGGAGCCAGCGTGTTGGTGATCGCCTGTCGCCCTTCCTTGATCGGCACAAAATCATACCGCGCGCCAAGGTTTTCAGCGACCTCTTTGGCGTCTTCCAGCGATTCCTCCGAGGTGTATTCCGACGGCAGCATCACGCAGCGCACGTTCTCCGGCCCAAGCGCATCCGCGGCAACCGTGGCCACAATCGCACTGTCGATGCCCCCCGAAAGGCCCAGCAGCACCTTCGAAAACCCGGTCTTGCGCATGTAATCGCGCAACGACAGCACCATCGCGTGATAATCCTGCTCATAGCTGTCCGGCAGCTTGGCCAGATCGCCCTTCTCTATGCGCCAGCCATCTGTCCCGCGCACCAGATCGACCTGTGTGATCGCCTCTTCAAAGACCGGCATCTGCAGCGCCAGCTCCCCGCCCGGGTTGAGCGCAAAGGTGCCACCGTCAAACACCTGATCATCCTGTCCACCCACCAGATTGAGATAGATGAGCGGCAGCCCCGTCTCCACCACGCGCGCCACCATCAGGTTCTGGCGCGTCTCCATCTTGTCGCGGTAATAGGGCGATCCATTTGGCACCAGCAGAAATTCCGCCCCCGTCTCGGCCAAGGTCTCCGCCACGTCCTCATGCCACGCATCTTCGCAAACGGGCGTGCCGACGCGCACATCATCCACCATGAAAGGCCCACCCAAGGGGCCGGGATCATAGATGCGCACCTCGTCAAATACGGTCTCATTGGGCAACTCATGCTTCAGCACACAGGCCTGCCGCTGCCCGCCTTTCAGAATATAGTAGGCGTTGTGCAGCCGGCCTTCGATGACCGCAGGGCCACCAATGCCAAGTGCCGGCCCATCAGCGCAATCGACCATCAGCGCATCAATCGCGGCCACGGCAGCCTCCTGCACCGCTGGCTTCATCACCAGATCCTGCGTGTTGTAGCCCAGAATGAACATCTCCGGCAGCGCGACCAGCTGCGCGCCAGCCTCACGCCCCGCCTCCCACGCCTTGCGCGCAAGGGCGGCATTGCCATGGATATCGCCCACAGTCGCATTGAGCTGCGCCAGTGTGATGCGAAAACGGTCTGTCATTCGGGGGTATGCTCCTGCTTTGGCGATGATTTAGCAGAAGCGCGGGCGAGGGAAAGCCGATTACACCTTTTGGTGAGGGGGTTTTCGGCAAAACACGTTGTCACGCCCCCATGGCTCAATTAGGATTTTGCAAGGACGAGACTGGGACCGCCATCAGAGAGGCATTGATGACCATGAGGCTGATTGCTCCGCTTGCACTTGCATTGACAATGACGACCGCGCCGATTGCGCTGGCGCAAGACGGCACGGTGCAGACCAAGCAATACGAGGATGGCGGCATCTATGAGGGCACGTTCAAGGACGGGCTGCAGCATGGCACGGGCACCTACACGCTGCCCAATGGCTATGAATATACCGGGGAATGGGTCGATGGCGAAATCCGCGGTCAGGGCCGCGCGGTGTTCCCGAACGGCTCCGTCTATGAAGGCCAGTTCGCCAAGGGCAAGCCCGAGGGCGTTGGAAAGATCACCTTCTCTGACGGTGGCACTTATGAAGGCGAGTGGCTGGACGGCAAGATCACCGGCAACGGGCTCGCGATCTATGCCAATGGCGTGCGGTATGAGGGCGGGTTCCTCAACGCCATGCATCACGGGCGCGGGCGGATGGAAAGCCCGGGCGGCTATATCTATGAGGGCGACTGGGCCGAAGGTGTGAAGGACGGTATGGCAGTGGTCACCTATCCCGACGGCGCGGTCTATGAAGGTCAGGTGACCAAGGGCGCTCGCGAGGGCGAGGGCACCCTGCGCATGTCCGATGGGCTGGTCTATACCGGTCTGTGGAAGAACGGCCAGATTGATGGTCAGGGGCGGCTGACACAGCCCAATGGCGATGTCTATGAAGGCGATCTGGTCAGCGGCAAGCGCCAGGGCCAGGGCCGCGTGGTCTACAACAATGGCGACGTCTATGAAGGCGCATTCGAGGATGACCGCAGACATGGGCAAGGCACGTTCGTGGGGACCGACGGGTATCGCTACGAAGGCGCATGGTCAGACGGCAAGATTGCAGGGGAAGGCACGGTCACCTACCCCGATGGCTCCGTCTATGCCGGTCAGTTTGCCGACGATCTGGCCAATGGCACGGGCAAGATCACCTATGCGGATGGATCGACCTTTGAAGGGGAATGGAAAAACGGCGTGATTGATGGGACAGGCGTCGCTCGCTATCCCAACGGAGTGGTGTATGAAGGCACGTTCGTGAACGCCCGCAACGAAGGCTTTGGCGTGATGACCTATTCGGATGGCTACCGCTACGAAGGGGAATGGCGCCATGGTCAGCGCCACGGGCAGGGCACGGCGACTTTCCCAGACGGGGCCGTTTATGAAGGCACGTTCGTTGAGGGCCAGCGCGATGGCACCGGAAAGCTCACCATGACCGATGGCTTCACCTATGAAGGCGCCTGGCAGGAGGGGGAGATCACGGGCATTGGTGTGGCGACCTATGCCAATGGTGATGTCTATGAAGGCACGTTCCTGCGGGGCACGCGTCAGGGCGAAGGATCCATGCGTTATGCCACAGGTGAGCAGGCCAGCGGGACTTGGGAAGACGGTGCCTTGGCCAATGCCTCAGAACCCGCCGACGACAGCGACACCCAGACCGAGTAGCGCAAGCGAGGCAGTCCACCAGGACTGATGAGCGCCCTACCAGGGAATGCGCTTGCCCTGCCAGTCAAAAAACCCGCCCGTATCCTCTACGGTTAGCCCGTTTGTCACATTGATCAGGTTCTGCGCGGCCTCCTCCGGCGCGACCGCCGGATGTTTGCCCACATATTTCCGCGTCAGGGATGTGGCCACTGTGCCCGGATGCAGGGCGACGCAAATCGCCTGCTTGTGACTGCGCCCCACCTCAATCGCCGCACCGTGCAGCATCTGATTGAGCGCGGCTTTGGCCGCGCGATAGGAATACCACCCGCCCAAGTGATTGTCACCGATGGACCCCACCCGCGCCGACAGCGCCGCAAAAACAGCGCGCCGATCTTTCGGCAGCAGACGCTGCGCGTGCTTCAAGACCAGCGCCGGGCCCATGGTATTGAGCTTGAACTGCTCCAGCATAGCGTCTGCGCTGAGATCCTTGAGGGATTTTTCTGGCCCGTAGTCAGATATCTCCAACCCGCCGGTGGCCACGAAAATCAGATCAAATTCACCGCTGATCGGCTCCAGCGCTCGGGCGATGGAGGCCTCATCGGTCACGTCCAGTCCGTGGTCGCGCCGCGAGAGGCCGGTCACGGCCACCCCCTGGCCCGACAGAACCTGAGACAGGGCAGACCCGATGCCGCCAGAGGCCCCGATGATCAAAGCGTTTTTCATGGCGGAGAGGTAGCGGTCCTGTCCTGGCGATCAAGCCGCAAAAACCGGACTTACAGCATCAGTTGATAACTGCTGGGCACGTAGCGAAACCCGCTGCCCGCCACCTCCACATAGCCCACACCGGGCCAGGGCATGTGATAGCCCGCAAAGGCCAGTTTATCCGCCGCCAACATGTCCAGCAGGCGCCGCCGGGTTTTGGCGGCCGCGTCTTTGTCCATGTCAAAAACCACGTGCCAGTCAGGGTTGCCCAGAGACCAGATGTAATGATTGGCAAAATCGGCCGCGATCAAAAGCTGCTGACCCTCTGATTCAATCAAATGGACCATGTGCCCGGGCGTGTGCCCAAAGGCGGCCATGGCGGTGTGGCCGGAAAAGCCGCTCGCGCCATCTTCCATCATCACCATTTTGTCAGCCAGCGGACGCACCTTGCCATCAAACCCCTCGCTGCCCGCTTTGGCCCAGTGATCAAACTCCACCCGTCCGGTGGCATATTGCGCATTGGGGAAGGTTGCACCGCCCTGCCCCATCAGCCCATTGATATGGTCGCCATGCATATGCGTGATCACCACCAGATCCACCTGATCGGCGCTGTAGCCTGCATCCTGCAGAGCCTCGGTGATCGCCTCCGGATTGAGGCCGGTGTCAAAGAGCACAAGCTCCGCGCCCGTGTTCACCACCACCGGAGTGAAGAAAAACTGCACCTGATCCACCGGGATATTCGCGGCCTTCGAGGCCTCTGCGAAATCCGCCTCTGACGCGTTGAGACCAAAGATCGTTTGCGGCTCACCCCGGGTTGCGGTGCCTGCCAGAAGCATCGTCACCTCAAACGCGCCGATCTTGAACCGCCGGTGCTTCGGCGTGCTGACCCCCAGCATCGGCGCTCCGGCCCATGCGGGCGCGCTCAGAAGCGGCAGGGACGCGGCGGCCCCCAAAACCAGGCGGCGGGAAATGTGCTTGGGATCGATCATGAGGTCCTCCGTTTTTCATGGACCTAGACCGTCACGGCCATCCGCCCATATCTTTGCCGCCCGCATCGCGCTATTGTGAGCCACGGGAGACACCAGATGACGAATGACGAACCCACCCCAGCGGAGTTGATTGCAAAGCTCGACCAACCCCGTCGCCGCGAAGAGGCTGAGATCCTGCTGCCGTTTTTTCAGGAGGTGACAGGGTTTGCCCCGGTGTTGTGGCGCGAATCCATCGTCGGGTATGGGCGCTATGACTACAAATACGACAGCGGACGGGAGGGCACATATCTCGCGACCGGTTTTGCACCCCGCAAGGGCTACACATCGATTTACATCCTGCCCGGATACCAGGATTACAGCCGTATGCTTGCGCGACTCGGACCTCATAAGGCAGGCAAGGCCTGTCTCAACATCACCCGGCTGGATCGCATCGACATGGGCGTTTTGAAAGAACTGATCGAAACGGGTCTGCGGGATCTGGGCAAGATTTACCCTGTGTCACGACAGTAGCGGGGGGCGCTGCCCCCACCGTCGAAGCCAAAGGCTTCGGCGCCTCCCCCGGGATATTTGTGGCCAGAAGAACGGCGGCCCTCGATCAGACTGGTTTGCGCGCGGACAGGCGCAGCCCACCCACCACACCGTCGGCCAGATAACCGGCCATCTTTTCGTAGAAGAGGTGCAGCGCGATATAGCTGTCTTTGCCATGGCGCGCCTCATAGGCCGGACGAGCCGTGCGGAACGCCTCCAGACGGTTTGCCGTGAACGCAGCCCAGTTTTCGGTCATATCCGTCAGCGTGACATGATCGAAACCCGCCTCGTGCAAAGAGTTTTCATAGGCCTCGCGCGACACCAGAGAGTTGGGAAAAAGATGCCGGGCGAAATCCGCCTCATCGGCAGGCGCGGCGATCAGATAAAGATCTTCGGCAAAGAGCATCCCGCCGGGTTTGAGGGCGGCTTTGATTTTGGCCTGATAGCGGGGCCGGTCAGGGATGTGAAAGAGCGCGAGCCAGCTGACCGCGTGATCAAATCCCCCATCCTGCAAATCCACTTCAAGAAAATCGGCGTTGATATGTGAGACCCGTGGGATCAGACCAGACCGCGCGGTCAGGTCCTGAGCGACGGCGTGATAGTCTGGCTGCAATTCTACAGCATGCAGGTCTGCACCGCTGGTCTGGGCCAGATAGCGCGCGCAGCCGCCCCAGCCGGATCCCACTTCCAGAACCTTTTGACCGGCCTGCATGTCACAGGCGGCAATGGCGGCATCAAGTGCCTCTGTGCCGTGGTAATGCAACTGATCGAACTGGTTCAGCACCTCCACCGGTACCGCTGTGTCTGCGGCGTAACCCAGCGCTTCGAGCTCTGCATAGATCCGCTCAGCCCGTGGGTACAGCTGCATGGTTTTAATCTGATCTGACATGTGGCCCCCGGTAATCCCCGGGTCAGCGTACAAACATCACGGCCCTTGGCAAAGGTCTAAGACACACTTTCGCGCAATTTGCGCACCAGCCACCAGACGGCCGCGACAACCGGCAAGGTGACGGCTGCCGTCAAAACGCCCTCCGTCACGCCCAGCGCCTCCGACAGCGGGTAAAGCAGGTAGCCCGCCAGGGACACGGCGTAATAGCTGATCGCCACAACCGACAGCCCCTCCACCGTGCGCTGCAAGCGCAGTTGAAGGGCCGCGCGCTTGTCCATGCTTTCGAGCAGGGACTGGTTCTGCGCGCTGCGTTCCACATCAACCCGGGTGCGCAGCAATTCGCCCGCGCGCCGGGCCCGTTCCACCATGGCGTCCAGCCGTTCCTTAGCGGCATTCACGGTGCGCATAGCGGGATCATAGCGGCGCATCATGAATTCCGAAAAGGTCTGGCGCGACCCGAACCGATCTTCACGAAGCACGTCGATGCGCTGCGCCACAATCTGGCGATACGCCTCTGTCGCGCCGAAGCGGAAAGATGATGTGGCGTTGAGCGCCTCCATCTCCGCCGTGATGTCCAAAAGCTCCCGTAAGGTCACCTCTGCGTCATCGTCTGCGGCACTCAACCCGCCGATGATCTTGCTCAGCCTTTCCTCCATCACCCCCATATCGGCCTCCATCGCGCGGACACGGGAAAAGCCCAGCATCGACATGGCCTTGTATTGCTCAATCTCGCAGAGCCGCTGCATCACGCGCCCTGCGCGACGTGGGCCGATATCGGGATCCACGCTGATCAAAAACCGCTGGTGGCCCGCCGGATCAATGCGGAAATCCCCCGCGATCACGGCGGTGTTTTCCACCACTCGCGCCACGGCGACGGATTCAGAGACGAACCAGTCAGCAATGTCTTTTTCCAGCGCCACGTCATCCTTGCACAGCTCTACGCGAAGCAGCGCGGAAGTAATCCGCGATCCCGGCGCATGCTCCAGCCAATCCTCTGGGAACACCTCAAAATCAGCGGGATCAAACGGCCGCCCGCCATTGGCCTCCGCAATCGCGGAATAGCTGACAAACTCCGCATGGCTTTCCCAGGTCAGATGATGCCGGCCCACCTGACCGGAATAGTGCGTGGCCCCAGGTTGCGGGTGGGCCGCCCCGTGGCGATCAAGCAGATCCAAAAGATGCGCCAAATCCATTGCCCGGTCGCGCGCCGCCGCATTCTCGTTCTTTTTCAGAACGAGATAGGCAATCGTCGCCGGCGCTTCGAGCTGGGGAAACGGGCGCGCGTGCAGCTCATTGGCCAATTGGTAGCGCAGGGGGTGGTCTTCTATCGGGGCCATCAGTTTTCCGTTGTTCCTGTCCGCCGGCCCTTCTATCGCGACCGTGGTTAATGAAAGGGTAGCGGCGTGTTGCACTGCGATGGTGTCGACGTAGCATGACACGACAAAGCGACAACCGAATGCGCTTCATCTTTCTTGAATAAGACCCATCAAAGTCACGCGAACGAACATTGCAGTGCCAAAAGCCGTCACATGCAGCGCGTTTGGTTTTCCAAACCAATCACACTGTATAAAGCCTCGATAAAACGTCACTTTGTTGCGCAGCCTATCCATTCTACGCCCTCAACGGCAGCCATCATCCTGTGCCGTGTATTTTGTCGTCTATACGATTTCCATTACGCGGCGTCGGGACAATATTGGTTCCGCAAGAGCTTGGGTAAAATTGGTTCGGTAGAGATGGCGACGCGTCACCTTCTGGCTGCATACAAACAAACGCGAACCGCTCTGAATGCGCTCGGTACTATCGTGAAGGCGCCAGACTCGCAGAGGGCGTGGTCCATGGTTGAAAAAATTTGCGTTGATTGCGGGTTCGACGGCCCCGGCGTTGGGATCGTTGCGCTGACGGATGCAAACCTTTCCATCGACCTCAATCATGCCACCCCGTTCTTTGCAGACAGCTTTGACAAGTATCACCGGCGCAATCTGCATTTTAACGACCCTGTCGCCGATCAAATTGAGCGCGGCGCGCGCATGCTCAACCCCGAGGATGTTCTGAAGGGCGCGCCGCAGTCTATCTTGGAGGGGCCCGCTGAGGGAAGGCACGCTTGAAAGAAGATAGTATCGCAGGTCACACGGCCCTTGATGTCGATATGCCGGGGCGTCCAGCCGCCAGCTTCTTGGCTAATGGGTATCATGATCGCCAGACCAGCCGCGATGTCGAAACAAATGCATTCAAGTGCGGCGTTGATACCGTCCAGTTCGGTGGCAAAGGCGTGGGCGGCAATGCTGTCGCAAAGGTCGGTGCGAAGATAGAGGGCAAGAACATTGTCGCCGCCAGCGACACCGACGCAAACGGCAACGGCATTGCTGATGCTGAGGACGCCGCTGACGCGTTCATCTTCGCCGCACGGGAGGCCAGGTCAACCGAACTCCTTGGCGTAAAAGGCAGCGGTGAAAGCGGCACCTGGAACCAAGTGGCGGCCGACAATAACGCAATCGCCAGCCGTGACATGTTCACTTTCAACCCGGAAGGCGTCGAACTGGGCCAAGATCCAGAGATCGAGTTCAACCAGGTCATCATCGAGGAATTCGGATGGAGCGTGCTGGTCGGCGGCCATGGTGTCGGTGGCAAAGCTGTGGCCAAGTTCAACTCAAAGGAAGAAGCGCCTGCGTTCGCACTTTGTAGATCAGCTGATCGATCCGCGCTTCACGGATGCACTGTTCTAAGTCTTTCAAGTCGCTTCAAAACTAAAAAGGCGGGCCCAAAGGTCCGCCTTTCTTTTTGATAGTGATGCGCGAAGCGCGGGATCAGTCCACCAAAGGCAACAGCTTGCCCACGGAATCCTTGGCATCGCCATAGAACATCCGCGTGTTCTCCTTGAAGAAGAGCGGGTTTTCGATGCCCGAATAGCCCGTGCCCTGCCCGCGCTTCGATACGAACACCTGCTTGGCTTTCCAGACCTCCAGAACCGGCATCCCCGCGATGGGCGAATTCGGATCATCCTGAGCCGCCGGGTTCACGATGTCATTGGAACCGATCACGATCACCACGTCGGTATCCGGGAAATCATCGTTGATCTCATCCATCTCCAGCACGATGTCGTAAGGCACCTTGGCTTCCGCCAGAAGCACGTTCATGTGCCCGGGCAGACGACCCGCCACGGGGTGAATGGCGAAACGCACGTTCTTGCCCTTGGCGCGCATCTTGTTGGTCAGCTCACTCACCGCCTGCTGCGCCTGGGCCACCGCCATGCCGTAACCGGGCACGATGACAACCGAAGACGCTTCATTCAAAGCCGCCGCAACACCATCGGCATCAATGGCAACCTGTTCGCCTTCCACAGCCATCTGCTCACCCTGCGCGCCACCAAAGCCGCCAAGGATCACCGACACGAAGGACCGGTTCATCGCCTTACACATGATGTAACTCAGGATCGCACCCGAGGAGCCTACCAGCGCCCCCACAACGATCAGAAGGTCATTGCCGAGGCTGAACCCGATCGCCGCCGCCGCCCAGCCGGAATAGCTGTTCAGCATGGACACGACCACGGGCATATCCGCGCCGCCGATCCCCATGATCAGGTGATAACCAATGAACAGCGCGAGCAACGTCAGCAACACAAGCGTCCAGCTGCCCGAGCCGCCCAGATACATCAGCGCCAGCACCAGAGAGGCCGCCGCCGCCGCCGCGTTCAGCAAATGCCCACCGGGCAGCTGCTTGGCGGAGGTATCGACTTTGCCCGCCAGCTTGCCATAGGCAATGACCGAGCCAGTAAACGTCACGGCACCAATCCAGATGCCAAGCACCAGTTCGACCCGCAGAATGGTGATCTCAACACCAGACTTCTTCGCGATCAACTGACCGAAAGAGGACAGACCGTCGTAGATCTCCTTGGGCAGACCAATGGCAGTGAAACTGTCGCCCACCGTCGCGCCCAGCACCCGATCATTAGCGGCAAAGAGCGCGTCCATATTGTTGATCATGATGTCGGCGTTAAAGCCCACGAACACAGCCGCCAAACCCACAAGCGAATGCATGATTGCCACCAGTTCGGGCATCTGCGTCATCTGCACCTTTGTGGCCAATTGATAGCCGATAACCGCGCCCAGAATGACCAGCATGAAGGTCAGGAACCAATAGGCCTGACCGGGGCCAATCAGCGTGGCCAGCACAGCAATCGCCATGCCGACAATGCCGTACCATACGGCGCGCTTGGCGCTTTCCTGCCCTGACAGACCGCCGAGGGAGAAGATGAAAAGAATGGCCGCAACCACATATGCGGCGGTGGTGAATCCGAAATCCATGGTTCTTCCCCCTTACGACTTCTGGAACATGGCGAGCATGCGCCGGGTGACGAGGAAGCCACCGAAGATGTTGATCGCCGCCATAAACACCGCGACTGCCGACAGGATCGTGATCAGCACCGAACTGGATCCGATCTGAATGATCGCCCCCAGAATGATGATCGACGAAATGGCGTTCGTGACGGCCATCAGCGGCGTGTGCAAGCTGTGCGACACGTTCCAGATCACCTGGAAGCCCACAAAGACGGACAACACGAAGACGATAAAGTGCTGCATGAAGCTTGCCGGGGCCACCATGCCCACGGCCAGCAGAAGCACCCCACCGATGCCCAGCAGGGTCACCTGATTGATCGTCTGCTTCTTGAACGCCGCCATTTCGGCTGCGCGTTTTTCTTCCGCCGTCAGTTCCTTGGGCGGTTCAGGCTTCTTGGCCTGTTGCGCAATCGCGTTGACCTTGGGGGGGCGGCGGTGGATAGGTCACCTCGCCCTTGTGCGTCACCGTGGATCCACGGATCACGTCATCTTCCATGTCATGAACCGGCGTGCCGTCCTTTTCGGGCGTCAGATCGGTCATCATGTGGCGGATGTTGGTGGCATAAAGCGTGGAGCTTTGCGCCGCCATCCGGCTAGCGAAATCCGTGTAGCCGATGATCGTCACACCATTGTCGGTGACGATCTTTTCGTCGGCCTTGGTCAGTTCGCAGTTACCGCCCTTTTCCGCCGCAAGATCCACAATCACGGAGCCCGGCTTCATCATCTCGACCATATCTTTGGTCCAGAGCACAGGCGCGGCCCGTCCCGGGATCAGGGCAGTGGTGATGACAATGTCGATGTCCGGCGCCATGTCCCGGAATTTCTCAAGCTGCTTTTCCTGGAATTCCGGGCTGGAGGGTGATGCATACCCGCCCGTCAGGGCACCATCCGTCTGCTTTTCTTCAAAATCGAGGAAGACAAACTCCGCCCCCATGGATTCAATCTGTTCGGCCACTTCGGGGCGCACGTCAAACGCATAGGTGATCGCACCCAGCGACGTCGACGTGCCAATCGCGGCCAGACCGGCCACACCGGCCCCCACAACCAAAACCTTCGCAGGCGGCACCTTACCGGCGGCTGTCACCTGACCGGTAAAGAAGCGGCCAAAGTTGTTCCCCGCCTCGATCACCGCGCGATATCCCGCGATATTGGCCATCGAACTCAGCGCATCCATCTTCTGGGCGCGGCTGATCCGGGGGACCATCTCCATCGCGACAACGGTTGCGCCCTTCTTAGAGGCCGCCTCCAACCCCTTGTCATTTTCCGCCGGGTTGAAGAAGGAAATCAACGTCTGACCGTCGCGCAGGCGCTTCACCTCCGTGTCGGTGGGCACGCGCACCTTGGCCACAATTTCGCAGTTCTTCCACAGCGTTGCCGCAGATTTCAGAACCTGCACGCCCGCGTCTTTGTAATCGGCATCCGCGAAACCGGCCGCCGCGCCCGCGCCGGCTTCAATCACGCAGTCATAACCAAGCTTCTGCAACTGCAGCGCAGAGTCGGGCGTCATCGCGACCCTGTTCTCGCCGTCGATTACTTCTTTAGGTGTTCCGATCTTCAATTCATCGTCCCCCATATCTTCCTAGTCTTGCTGTTCAGTCCGCTTGTCTGGCGCGTAGGACAGGCGTTACCGAACCCCTCAGGTAGTGCGAACCGCCCCTTTGTCACAATCAACCCTGGATGTGAATGGCTCAAAGCCATGAAGTATCAAAGCCAGCGGCGAGTCGCAGCCTTGTAGCGCAAAAATGCATCACCAAAGCCCCGCTCCAGCCGCAACTCCTCAGTGCGAATGAAACGGGCATTAATGATCCATGCCAAAAAGGGAATCAGCGGCACCGCCAAAACCGCATCCCAGCGCAGGATCAGCCCTGCGAGAATGACAACGTCCGCCAAATAGATCGGATTACGCGAGACCGCGAAAATACCGGTGGTGATCAGGTGGCTGGCGTCCATATGCGGAACGGGCGTGGTCCGGCGGCGCGTGAACTCAATCAGCGCCAGCGCCACAAGGATCAACCCCAACCCCACAAGCCCCGTCCCCACCGGCACCGCCCAACCGGGGCCAAAACTCAACCCCATCGCAGCATGCTCCGCCTGCAACCAAGCCAGCACGGCACAGGCCAAAAGCCACATAGGCGGGATATCGAGCCATTTCAGCATACGCGATGTTACGCACCCTCGACGGTATATGTCACGTCACGAGGCGTTGAAACCGCTCTCACCCAACAGAGCACAAAGCCATCGATCAAAATCCGGTTCGAACCGATGCCCGACATCCCTCAAATAGCCCGGCGCGGAATCAAGGCCCCTTGGGCCGCAGCGCATCGCCAGGCCGCCCCCACGGACTGGCGATTTGGCGAGGCTGGGCGCAGCTCTGATTTAGCAATGATGTTGCACGATAAAACGCTTCGACCGACGGTCGTGTCGCCATTCCGCGGCCTGTCAACGCGCGGCTCTGTTGGTCCCAAAGGTCTGGGCTGATCTTGCTCGCGTCTTCTGTTCATGAATGCTACGTTTTTGCGCATAGCTAACGTCTAGCACTACTTTGAGCCCGCTGAACTGCCGCAAGTCCGGTTCGAGCCCCTATTGACCGATGCTGCGATTGCACCGAATGTCCGCTTTCGAAGAGTGCAACTCGTGGGAAACGTTAGTTTCTTGCCAAAGCTGACCGGATGAGCGCGATCCCGGCAAGCGCGAAGAGAGCCGACACAATACCATCTATCCAACGACGGAAATTCATGTATCCATTCATGATAACTGAGAGCGAAAATGCGGCTGCATAGACAGCGTAAATGAGAAACCCGGTCAATGCGCATCCAACCGTGGCCACAACTAAGCCTACCAAGCCGTCATCAGTTCCAAGGCCAACCGAAAGCGCAGCCATCCAAGCGACGACAGCCTTGGGATTGGACAGGTTGAGAGCAAGTCCCTTGGCGAACAAACGCTTCTCACTGGACCGAACGCGACTGTCCAGACCCGGTTTTTCACAGGCCACACGCATTGCAGAGCGAGCCGATCTATATGCCAACCAAAGCAGATAGACCCCTCCGGCTACTTTCAGCGCAATCAGTAGGTAGGTGGATGTTTGAAGAATGGCTCCGAGGCCCGTTGCGGCGACTAGCCCCCAAAACGCGAGACCGATTGCAAGACCTGCGCCGAAGATCATTCCGCTCTTGCGTCCAGAAGCAGCAGACACTGTACTTACAGCCAAAGTTGCTGGGCCTGGCGACGCTGCGACGATAAAGAAAGCCGCAAGAATTGAAGCCAATCCCGTCCAATCAATCATATTAAATGCTCCGTAGCTTTGCCCCGGGTCATGTTATTCACGTAGGCGGAAAAAGAAAAGCAGACCTTCAAGATAAGGAAAACAACGGCGGTTTTGTCCGCGAACCGGACAATGGCTAGGGCTGGCCTTGAGCACCGCCCCGCCCTCACATCCGCACATCCGGCTCGGGCTTGACCCATGGGCTTTGTCACGTAACGGTAAAACTCCGGGTCCAACCCGGAGCGGCTTTCTGAGGAAACATCACCATGCTCAACAACACCCACGCCCTCGTCACCGGGGGCGGCACCGGCATCGGCCTAGCCATCGCCCGCGCGCTGGCGGATAACGGCTCTACGGTCACCATCACAGGCCGTCGCAAGGATGTGTTGGAAGAGGCCGCAGGGGACACGCTCCACCCTCTGGTCATGGACGTGACAAATGAGACTTCCGTGGAAGATGGCGTGGCAAAGGCCGTCGCCGCGCGCGGCCCCGTCCAAATCTGCGTCCCCAATGCAGGCGTCGCCGAAGGCCGGTCGCTTACGAAAACCGACACCGAATTCTGGCGCTGGATCCTCACCACCAACCTCGATGGCGCATTCTGGACCATCCGAGCCTGCCTGCCCGGCATGCAGGAGACCAACTGGGGCCGCGTCATCGCGGTGTCCTCCATCGCAGGCCTGCGCGGTCTGCGCGGGGCACCAGCCTATTCCGCGTCCAAACACGGTCTCATCGGCATGATCCGGTCCTTGTCCGAGGACTACATGGGCGCGCCTTACACGTTCAACGCGCTCTGCCCCGCTTACGTGCGCACCGACATCGTCACCCGCAACCAGGAAGCCATCCAGACCCGCGCAGGCGTCAGCGCAGAAGACGCGCTCGACATGATGGTCCGCGCCAACCGCCATCGCCGCCTGATCGAACCCGAGGAAGTGGCCGCCACCGCCCTGTGGCTCTGCGCGCCAGGGTCAGAGAGCATCAACGGCCAAACCATCGAAATCGCCGGCGGCCAGTGCTGAGGGGTTCCTGAAAAACGCGCCGAAGGCGCGCCCCCCTGCCCCGCGCGAAGCGCGGCCACCAGCAGCGCCGAGACGGCCCGTCAGGGCGGGCGAGGCACCCCGCTCAGCGCGGCGGGCGTGTCTTGAAACTCCAGGCCGACCGTTTCCCGGGGTTGAGGCGAATGCCCTCGATCTGACGATCCAACCGAGCCCCCACATCAAAGTCTTCCAGCCGCATCTTCGCCCCCTCAAGCGCCGCGATCATGGCCGCATCATCCATATCGTCCACGCCGACCTTCAGCACGTCCGCGGTGACCTCGCGGACACAGCGATACACCATCATCCCCCCCGGGATATGACAGAGCGGTTCGAAACAGCCCTTCACCTTTTCCATCAGCACCGCCGCCCAAGGCTCTTTCCAATGCAATTCATCCTGCTGCACCAGCACGGAAACCCCCGGGATCAGACAGGGAAAAAACATCTCCGCCATCCGCGCCGTAGCGTCCGCGTTCTTGGAGGCATCCTGCACCAGCACCGAGATGGCCCCTTGGGTCCAGTCCTGCTCTTCGATGCGCCCTTTTCGAAACACCACATTCGGCCAGGGCGCCAGCAATTCCCTTGAAAGCGGCAGCATATTTGTGCCTTCAAACCGGGGAACACCCTTGGCGTAAAGATGCGCCTCTTTCGCCTTTTCCGAGACATGAAACCGATCAAACGCGAACACCTTTGCTCGCCCACCCCCTGCCCGGTTGCCTTCCGCCAGATAGGCCGTCGACCCGCCCGCAAAACAGCCCAAATCGACAATATGTCCCCCGACATCCGCCATGTGCCGGGTGAGCCAGAAATAAAACCGCGTTTCCTCGCCGCTCAACATGCTTGGCACCGCGCCGGCCTCGCCCAGATCGGACGGCGCAAGTTGCAGCCAGGGGCGCATCGAAAACAGATCACGGGTCAGGGTCAGATCGGACATGGCAGCTTTCGCAGTCGTTCGGTCAATTCGGAACATGCTGGGGCGGCGATGTAAAGCACAGCGCAACAACACCGATGCAATACCGACGTGATACCGACGTGATACCGACGTGATACGGACGTGATACAGACGGCGGGATTTGGCCCTTTCTGGACAAACCACCCCCCATGTGACATTGCCGCCCGAAGATCGGAGCTTGAGCCATGACCACCACCCGTTTCGCCCCCTCTCCCACGGGATACCTGCATGTCGGCAACCTGCGCACCGCACTGATGAACCACCTCATCGCGCGCAAGTCTGGCGGCACGTTTATTCTGCGCATCGATGACACCGATCCGGAGCGATCCAAACAGGAATATGTCGATGCCATCCAGCGCGATCTGGAATGGCTGGGCCTTACATGGGACCGGATGGAGCGGCAATCAGACCGGCTGGATCGCTACGCCGCCGCTGCCGATGAACTGCGCGAAAAGGCGCGGTTCTATGAGGCGTTCGAGACGCCGGTGGAGCTTGACCTCAAGCGCAAGAAACAACTCAACATGGGCCGCCCGCCGGTTTACGACCGCGCGGCACTTGCGCTTTCAGAGGATGAAACATCCGCCCTGCGCGCAGAGCGCGGCGATGGCGTGTGGCGTTTCAAACTGAATCACGCACGCATTGAATGGCATGACGGGATCTTGGGCGACATCTCCATTGACGCGGCCTCGGTGTCCGACCCCGTGCTCATTCGCGGCGACGGGCAGGTGCTCTACACGCTGGCCTCGGTCGTCGATGACACAGATATGGGGGTCACCCATGTGGTGCGCGGCTCCGATCACGTGACCAACACCGCCACGCAAATCCAGATTATAGATGCGCTTGGCGGCACGGTGCCGGGCTTTGCGCATCATTCGCTGCTCACCGGCCCACAGGGCGAGTCGCTCTCCAAACGCCTTGGGTCTCTGTCATTGCGCGATTTCCGCGAACAGGGTGTTGAGCCGATGGCGCTCTTGTCGCTTCTGGCACGGCTTGGGTCGTCTGACCCGGTGGAACTGCGCGACGATCTTGACGCGCTGGCCGAACATTTCGACCCCGCGCGGTTCGGGTCGGCACCGACGAAGTTCGATCAGGACGACCTTTTACCCCTCACCGCACGCGTGCTGCATGAACGGCCCTTCGCAGACGTGGCAGACGACATCGCAGCCCTGGGTGTACCTGATGACATCGCCCCTGCCTTCTGGGACGTGATGCGCGCCAATATCACCACAATGGCCGACCTCGCGCCGTGGTGGGCCATCTGTCGCGACGGGGCAGAGCCAGAAATCGCCGAGCAAGACGCGAGCTTTGTGGCAGAGGCCATGACCCTGCTGCCAGATGCACCCTATGACACCGCCACCTGGAGCACTTGGACAGGCGCGGTCAAAGAGGCCACGGGGCGTAAGGGCAAAAGCCTTTTCATGCCGTTGCGTCTGGCAGTGACAGGTCAGGCACGGGGGCCCGATATGGGCGATCTGATGCCGCTGATGCAGGTGGTGCGTGCTAAGCGCTGATCAGTCGCGCCACATACCGTCCGGTACATCGCGCATCACGTTGACGTGCCGCGCGTCCAGCATGCGATCCACAAAATCCTGCTCTTTGTCCGACAGCATCTGAGAGCGTGGATAAACCGGTGCTGCGCGATCATTCAGCACCGGCGCGTCCCACCCATCCGTGGTGTCAAAAAAACCTCGTGCGCCCGCTTCGCCAAATTCGCGCAAGTACCCCTGCACCACCACGTCGAGATAGCTAAGTAACACAGGGCATCTTTGACTGGGATGCCCGTGTTTGCCCTCTGGGATCGAATAAACCACCACATCCGGCGCAGGTGACATGTCATGGGTGACGTGATGGCGTGCATCAATGCGGTCATAGGCGCGTTCCCTCACATCCAATTCCGCCCAACCGCCCTCCGGCACAGCGGCCATGAGCCCGTCAATTTCGGCCCCGGCCTGCGGCACCACCGTCAGATAGGCAACAGACCGCAGATCGGTATGCCGCCAAACGCGCCTCCAGCCGCGAAGCCGTGCAGGCCGCGCGTCAAAATAGTCATGCGTGCCACGGTTCACGAGGCTGCCATATCCAAAGAAATACGCAGCCTTCGGCGCCTGGTTTTTCATGTCACTGCTCTGTGAAGTTTGCATCCGAGAAGTCTCTTGTCCGAATCCACGTGGTATACTACCGTCTACAGCAGTCAAGTCGGGAGAACTGGCCTGCGTCATGCAAGGGTCAGTGCCGAAGGAGCAACCGCCCCGGAAACTCTCAGGCCCACGGACCGACACGGGACGAAAACACTCTGGAGAGACCTCGTGCATGCGAGGCGCCGAAGGGATAGCGATCTCAGGCCAAAGGACAGAGGGGGCATCGACCGCGCCTGCGCGTGGGTTAGATGCCGGTATCCTCCAAAAGTGGTAACCCCGGCGAGACAAATCGGGAGAGAGGCGCCATGTCGGATGTGGTGGGTGAACTGAAAACAACACCGATGCACGCGCTGCACCACGAATTGGGCGGCAAGATGGTGCCCTTTGCAGGCTACGAAATGCCGGTGCAATACGGGCTTGGCGTGATGAAAGAGCATCTGCACACCCGCGCCCGTGCCGGGCTTTTTGATGTCAGCCATATGGGCCAGGTCATCCTGCATCATGATGATGGCTACATGGCCGTGGCCGACGCGATGGAAGGGCTCGTTCCGGTCAACCTGCTGGATCTGCGTGACGGGCGACAGCGTTACGGTTTTTTCACCGCTGATAATGGCGGGATCCTCGATGATCTGATGATGGCCCGGCGCGGGGCGGAGATGTTCATGGTCGTCAATGCCGCCTGCAAAGAGGCCGACATCGCCCATATGCGCGGCAAGCTGAAGGGCGTTTACGTGGAAGAGATCAGCGATCGCGCACTGCTGGCCCTGCAGGGCCCTGCATCAGAGGCCGTTCTGGACGCCCTTGTGCCGGGGGTGGGGGCGATGCGTTTCATGGATGTCACCATCCTGCCCAGCCGGTTCGGAGATCTGTGGATTTCGCGCTCTGGCTACACTGGTGAGGACGGGTATGAAGTGTCCGTGGCCGAAGATCACGCCGTGGCTCTGGCCCGGGCGCTGCTCGATCATGGGGATGTCGAACCTATTGGTCTTGGCGCACGCGACAGTCTGCGGCTGGAAGCCGGGCTTTGCCTTTACGGCCATGACGTCGACACCACCACCACGCCCGTGGAGGCGCGGCTCAATTGGGCCATCGGTGCGATCCGTCGCACGCGCGGCGCGCGGGAGGGTCATTTTCCCGGGTCAGAGGTCATCCTGAGGCAGTTGGAAAACGGTGCAGACCGCCTGCGCGTTGGACTGCGCCCCGAGGGCCGCGCGCCAATGCGCGAAGGCACCGAACTTTTCGCCTCCGAAGACAGCGATAAAGCCTTGGGCATTGTCACATCCGGCGCGTTCGGCCCGACCATCGAGGGCCCGGTCTCCATGGGTTATGTCGCACGGGGCTTTAGCGCCGAGGGCGGCCGGGTTTTCGGCGAGGTACGCGGCAAACGCCTGCCCGCTCGGGTGACAGCCCTGCCGTTTACACAGGCCCGGTTCAAAAGATGAAGACGACAATCAGAAGGGACAGAGAATGAAATTCACCGAAGAGCATGAATGGCTGAAACCCGAGGGTGACATCGTCACCGTGGGCATCACCAAACACGCCGCAGATGAGCTGGGCGACATCGTCTTTGTCGAACTGCCCGAACTGGGCGCAACCGTCAGCAAGGATGATGAGGTGGTGGTGATCGAAAGCGTGAAAGCCGCGTCCGAGATCCTCGCGCCTGTCGATGGCGAGATCGTGGAGGTCAATGACGCCATCGTGGCAACCCCCGGATCGGTGAATGAAGACCCCCAAGGTGAGGCCTGGTTTTTCAAAGTGAAACCCAGCGACCCCGCCCAGATGGACGACATGATGGATGAGGCTGCCTATCAGGCCTTCATCGCGTGAGCGGTTCCGCCGGAGATTTCATGCCTCCGGCGGGGATATTTTCAGCCAGAAGAAACACGCACTCTGGCCCTTTTACTGCGGGAGACCAAGATGCCTTTTGAACCGACCGACTACCTGCCTTACGATTTCGCCAATCGTCGCCATATCGGCCCCTCGCCCGAAGAGATGCAGGCGATGTTGGCCGAGTTGAAGGTGGAGAGCCTTGACCAGTTGATTAATGAAACCGTGCCCGAGGCGATCCGGCAGTCAGAGCCGCTCGATTTCGGCAAGGCCAAGTCCGAGCGCGAATTGATGCACCACATGCGGGTCACGGCGGCCAAGAACAAGGTGCTGGTCAGCATGATCGGTCAGGGCTATCACGGCACCGTCACGCCGCCTGCCATCCAGCGCAACATTCTGGAAAACCCGGCCTGGTATACCTCTTACACCCCCTATCAGCCGGAGATCAGCCAGGGGCGGCTCGAGGCGCTCTTGAACTTCCAGACCATGGTGAGTGATCTCACGGGGCTGGAGATCGCCAATGCCTCGCTTCTCGATGAGGCGACAGCCTGCGCCGAGGCGATGACCATGGCGCAGCGCGTGTCGAAATCGAAGGCCGCCAAGTTCTTCGTGGATCGCGATTGCCATCCGCAGAACATCGCCGTGATGCAAACCCGCGCGGCGCCTTTGGGCATCGAAGTTGTGGTCGGCAACCCCGACAAGATGGATGCGAGCGGGGTCTTCGGGGCCATCTTCCAGTACCCCGGCACCTATGGCCATGTGCGCGACTTAACCGATCACATGGCCCAGTTGCACGCACACAGGGCGGTGGGCATTGTGTCGGCGGATCCGCTGGCGCTGACCCTGCTGAAAGAGCCGGGCGCGATGGGCGCAGATATTGCCGTGGGTTCGACCCAGCGCTTCGGTGTGCCTATGGGCTACGGTGGCCCGCACGCCGCTTACATGGCCTGCAAGGATGCCATGAAGCGTGCCATGCCGGGGCGCATTGTGGGCGTGTCCATCGACAGCCACGGCAACCGTGCCTATCGGTTGAGCCTGCAAACGCGCGAGCAGCATATCCGGCGGGAAAAGGCCACCTCGAACGTCTGTACCGCGCAGGCGCTGCTGGCGGTGATGGCGTCAATGTATGCGGTTTTCCATGGGCCCAAGGGGCTCAAGGCCATTGCCCAGCGCATTCACCGCAAAACCGTGCGTCTGGCGCGCGGGTTGGAGGAAGCCGGGTTCAAGGTCGACCCGTGCAGTTTCTTTGACACGATCACTGTCGATGTAGGGCCGCTGCAGGCAGCTGTGTTGAAGTCTGCTGTGGATGAAGGGATCAATCTGCGCCGCGTGGGCGAGACGCGCGTGGGCATCACACTGGATGAAGCGACGCGCCCAAAGAACATCGAAGCCGTCTGGCGTGCCTTTGGTCTGGCCAAGAAAGACCGTGAATTCACGCCGGAATATCGCATCCCGGATGGCATGCATCGCCGGTCCGATTACCTGACCCATCCGATCTTCCACATGAACCGCGCGGAAACGGAAATGATGCGCTACATGCGGCGACTGGCGGATCGTGATCTGGCGCTAGACCGCGCCATGATCCCGCTTGGGTCCTGCACGATGAAGCTCAATTCGGCGGCCGAGATGATGCCGGTGAGCTGGCGCGAATTTTCCCGGCTGCACCCATTCTGCCCGAGCGGTCAGGCGGAGGGCTATCATGAGCTGATCCGGGAGCTGAACGCGCGGCTTTGCACGATCACAGGCTATGACGCCATTTCCATGCAGCCCAATTCGGGTGCGCAAGGCGAATATGCCGGGCTTTTGACCATCGCGGCCTATCATCGGTCGCGCGGCCAGGGGAACCGCAATGTCTGCTTGATCCCGATGAACGCCCACGGGACCAACCCGGCCAGCGCGCAGATGGTGGGCTGGCAGGTGGTGCCAGTGAAATCCGCCGACAACGGCGATATCGACATCGAGGATTTTCGTGCCAAGGCAGAGGCGCATTCCGAAAACCTCGCCGGGTGCATGATCACCTATCCGTCGACTCACGGGGTTTTTGAGGCGCATGTCAAAGACATCTGCCAGATCACCCATGATCACGGCGGGCAGGTCTATATTGATGGCGCGAACCTCAACGCCATGGTGGGGCTGGCGCGGCCGGGTGATGTGGGCGGCGATGTGAGCCACCTCAACCTGCACAAGACCTTCTGCATCCCCCACGGTGGTGGCGGGCCCGGCATGGGGCCCATCGGTGTGAAGGCGCATCTGAAGGCGCATTTGCCAGGACATCCCGAAACCGGCGGCGCGGAGGGCCCGGTGTCGGCGGCCCCCTTCGGATCCCCGTCCATTCTGCCCATAAGCTATGCCTACACGCTGCTCATGGGCGGCGAAGGTCTGACCCAAGCAACGCGCGTGGCGATCCTAAATGCCAATTACATCGCCCAGCGGTTGGAGGGCGCCTATGACGTGCTTTATCGTGGCCGTCGGGGGCGCGTGGCCCATGAATGCATCATCGACACACGGCCTTTTATGGAAAGCGCCCATGTGAGCGTGGATGACATTGCCAAGCGGCTCATCGACAACGGCTTTCACGCGCCGACGATGAGCTGGCCTGTGGCAGGCACGCTGATGATCGAGCCCACGGAATCGGAGACCAAGGCCGAGCTGGATCGCTTCTGCGATGCCATGCTCGCTATCCGGGCCGAAATCCGCGACATCGAAGAGGGACGCATTGATAGCGAAAACAACCCGCTGAAGAACGCACCCCACACGATGGAGGATCTGGTGCGCGACTGGGACCGGCCCTATAGCCGCGATCAGGCGTGCTTCCCGCCCGGTGCATTTCGGGTGGACAAGTACTGGCCGCCGGTGAACCGTGTGGACAACGCCTATGGAGATCGCCATCTGGTCTGCACCTGCCCGCCGATGGAGGATTATGCAGAGGCGGCCGAGTAGCACCTGATTTTACCAACTTGGTTCGGTGGCTCATTTCGGAGCCTCCGGCGGGGATATTTATGGCCAGAAAAAGCAACACCCAAGGCCCGGTATTTCTTCTGGCCTGAAACATCCCGGGGGGGTGGGGGATGGCCCCAATCAATCCGCGCTGCGCAAGACACGAGCAGGTTTGGCGGACATCGGGCCAAGCGCAAATCCAAGCCCCGCCAGAAGCGAAATGAGAGCGCCGCCGACCACAACGCCAATGGCCGGGGCCCAGGCGACCTCAAAGCTGGTCTCCATGATGAACCGGCTGACAGCCCAGGCCCCGCCGACCCCTGCAGCGAGCGCCACGGATCCGGCAGCCGCGCCCAAAAGCCCGGCGCGCAGGGTAAGACCCGCAAGAATGCGCGCGCGGGTTGCTCCAAGGGTTTTGAGGATTGCCGCCTCATAGCTGCGCGACCGTTGATCGGCCGCCGCCGCGCCGATGAGCACCAGAAATCCGGTGAGCAGCGTGATTGCAGCTCCCCAGGCCGTGGCGGAGGCGAGCCCCGCCAGTAGCCCGCTGAATTGCTCAATCGCATCGCGGACGCGCACCGCCGTGACGTTGGGATAGGCCCGCGTCACGTCCGTGAAGATCGCGGCCTCAGACGCCGCATCGGAATAGACTGTAGCGAGAAATGTATGGGGCGCCCCTGCGAGCGCGGCCTCGTTCATCACTAGAATGAAGCCCATGCCCGCCGTGGAAAAATCGACTTCACGGAACGAACTGAGACGGGCCGTCACGTCGCGCCCCAGAATATTTACGGTCAGCATGTCGCCCAACTCAAGTCCCAGTTCCGCGCCCTCATCGGCCGAGAAACTGACCAGTGGCTCGCCTGCATAATCCGCATCCCACCACGCGCCTTCGGTGACCGTCACCCGGTCGGGCTGGGCCGCCGCGTAGCTGACGCCACGGTCACCTTCGAGCACCCAGTGATTGCCCGCCACCTCTGCGGCCGGCTGGCCGTTGATGCGCGTGATGATGCCGCGTAGCATCGGCGCCTGATCGATGCGGCTGACGCCTGCATCGCTTTGCATGCGTTCCATAAAGCCGGGCATCTGGTCTTTTTGGATGTCGACGAAGAAGAAAGACGGCGCTTGATCCGGCAGGTCGCGTTCAATCGCGCCGCGCAGATTTTGATCCACCTGCCCAATCGCCGCCAGAACGGTTAACCCAAGCCCTAGCGAAAGCACCACGGGCCCAGCCGTGCTGCCCGGCCCCGCGATGGCCGCAAGCGCCCAACTGAGCGCGGGCTTACCACGCATCCGGGGCCGCACTGCCTTGGAAAGCGCCTGGATCCCCAGCGCCGCGAGCACCAGCAGCACGAGCGCCCCAAGGATCCCACCCGCGGTCCAAAGCGTAAGCCAAAGCGTGCCGGAGAAATAAGACGCCGCCAGCAGCAAAGCCAGAAACAAAACGACGGTCCACGCGATGAAGATTGGCGCGGGCCATGCGCGCGCTTGGCTGAGGGCATCGCGGTAAAGTGCTGCGGCCCGCACGTCGCGCGCGCGCGCAAGAGGCCACAAGGTGAAGATGAGAACAGTCAGTACGGAGTAAAGCGCAGCCTCAGCCATCGGGCCAGGATAGGCGCTGAAAACGGCGGGCACAGGGAGGCGGGCCTCAATCAAAGGGGCGAGCGCGATGGGCAGGCCAACACCCAGCAAAAGCCCCAGACTGATGCCAAAGAGGGCCAAAACCCCTACCTGCAGGAAATAGGTCAGAAAGATCACGCGCTGGCTGGCCCCAAGGGTGCGCAATGTGGCGATGACCTGTGTTTTGCTGGCAAGGTATCCGCGCAGGGCCGCTGAAATGCCCACGCCACCCACAGCCAGCCCGCTCAGACCTACAAGCACCAGAAACGCGCCCAACCGATCGACGAATTGAGCCGCACCAGGCGCGCCGTTGCGGGCGTCGGACCATCTCAGCCCACTATCATCCAGCGCCTCTTCCGCCGCCCGCTGCGTGGTGGCCAAATCAGTGCCCGGAGGAAAATCGAGCCGGTAGCGCGTGGTGAACAATGTCCCAGGCGCCAGAAGCCCGGAATTTGACAGCGCCTCTGTCGCCACGATGGTGCGCGGGCCCAGGGCAAAACCTGCGGTGACGTTATCAGGCTCGGCCACCAACTCGGCCATGACGCGAAAGTCCTGGCTCCCCAGGCGCACTGTGTCGCCGATGGTCGCAGCAAGCCGGGTCAGCAGCAAAGGATGCATGATGGCACCGGGCAGCCCGTCTGCGCCGGCGAGCGCGTCTTCAAGGGGAATGTCGGGCAAGAGGTCCACCTGGCCCACCAGCGGGTAGGCGCTATCGACCGCTTTGACCTGCGTCAGCCCACGCTCTTCATTTGATGCCACCGCCATGGATCGAAAATCAACGATTTCAGAGACCTGCGCCGCTGTTCCTTCCATCCAGGCGCGCTCGGTCTCGGATGCAAAGCGATAGGTCAGCTCAATCTCCGCGTCCCCACCCAAAAGCCGCGCACCTTCGCGCGACAGGCCTTCGGTGATGCTTTCGCGCACTGTGCCAACGGCGGCGATGGCGGCGACGCCAAGGATAACGCAGCCCAGAAAAACGCGGAAACCCCGCAGCCCACCGCGCAGCTCTCTGCCTGCGAAACGTGCCGCAATGCCAAGGCTCATGCGGCTGCACCCGAGGATGTGTTCGTCTGCGCGATGCACCCGTCGGTCAACGTGATCACGCGATCACAGCGCGCCGCCAGATCCGGGGCGTGTGTCACCATGACAAGCGTGGATTTGTGCCTCTCTCTGAGGCCAAAAAGCAGCTCCATTATCGCCTCACCATTGGTGCTATCCAGATTGCCCGTCGGTTCGTCTGCCAGCAAAATATCGGGCCGCGGGGCCGCTGCGCGCGCAAGCGCCACGCGTTGCTGCTCACCGCCCGACATTTGCGAGGGGTAATGCCCGATGCGGCCCGACAGGCCCACGGTCTGAAGCTCCGCCTCCGCCCGATCAAATGCGTCGTTCGCACCGGCCAATTCCAGGGGTGCGGCGACGTTTTCCAAGGCGGTCATGGTAGGGATCAGATGAAAGCTCTGGAAAACCACGCCAAAATGATCGCGCCGGAGACGGGCCAGCGCATCCTCCGACATCGCGGTCAGATCTTGGCCTAACGCCATCACCCTGCCCGAGCTTGCCTGTTCCAACCCGCCCATCAGCATCAAGAGCGAAGACTTGCCGGACCCTGACGGCCCCACCAGCCCGAGCGTTTCCTGCCCGTGGACATCCAGCGAGATCGCATCAAGTATCGACACGAGCCCCGCATTGCCCATCAGGGACAGCGAGGCGGATTGCAGAGAGAGGACGGGATCGGACATGAACAGCTCTTTGGTTTTGAAGACTTCATATGGGGTGGCCTCGCTGATGGGCAAGATGACGGCCTGCGTCATGAACCTGGTTGTGATCTTGTCCACCGCACTGGCGGCCGAAGAGGTGACAGTGCTGGCGCTGGGTGACAGCCTGACCCAAGGCTTTGGCCTGCCAGAGCCGGACGGCTTCGTGCCGCAATTGCAGCGCTGGCTGATTGAGGATGGCGTGGAGGCGCGGTTGATCAACGGCGGCGTGTCGGGTGACACGACAGCAGGCGGTGCTTCTCGCGTGGCATGGAGCCTCACACCAGACGTGGATGCAATGATCGTCACGCTGGGCGGCAATGACATGCTGCGCGGGCTCGACCCGGCCCTGGCGCGGGCCAACGTGGCAAAAATCCTGCAGGTTGCGGATGCCCAAGGCGTTGATGTCCTGCTGGTGGGAATGCAAGCCCCAGGCAATTACGGGCCGGAGTACAAGAAGGAGTTTGACGGGCTTTACCCGGAGCTCGCCGCAATCTACGACACGTTGTTTTTCGAAAGCTTTTTCAGCGGCTTGGGGTCAGACGACCCCGCTGAGTTACGACCCTTTTTCCAATCCGACGGCATCCATCCCAATGCGGAAGGTGTCGCAAAGATCGTTGAAGCATTGGGCCCGTCAGTCAGAGAGCTGATCGACGTGGCGCGGGATGAGAGTTAGCGCTCGGGGATGTCAAACCCGTCGGGCGCCATTTCAAACCGGTCAAATTCAAACCCCGGCGATACGGTGCAGCCAACAAGCGTGAAGGCGCCCGTTTGAGTGCTGGCACATTCGGCCCGTTGCCACCAGCCCGGGGGTATGATCACCTGCGAGCGCTGTCCTGCGGCAAGATCAGGTCCCAGAACATGTCGTTCGGCCGGGCCTTCCCCCGCCTCGGCCATCCGCAAAAACAGCGGCGCGCCCGCGTAGAAATGCCAAATCTCTGCCGCATCCACGCGGTGCCATCGATTGATCTGGCCCGCTTGCAATAGGAAGTAAATCGCAGTGCCCGCTGCGCGACCGTCACCCTCTGCACGCCAGGTTTCGCGGAAAAACCCACCTTCGGGGTGCGGCTTCAACTCAAGTGCTGCGATGATGCGTCCGGCGTCCATCACTTTAGAATGGACCGGCCCGCATACTGTGCCGTCTCGCCCAGCACCTCTTCGATGCGGATAAGCTGATTGTATTTCGCCAACCGGTCTGAACGCGCCAGTGACCCGGTCTTGATCTGCCCACAATTGGTGGCCACGGCAAGATCGGCGATGGTGGCATCCTCCGTTTCGCCTGAGCGGTGGGACATCACGTTGGTCATGCCCGCGCGGTGGGCCATGTCGACGGCGCGCAGCGTCTCTGTCAGCGTGCCGATCTGGTTCACCTTGACCAGCATGGAATTGGCCGCACCCTTCGCGATCCCTTCCGACAGACGGGCGGGGTTGGTAACGAAAAGATCATCGCCCACCAATTGCACTTTGTCGCCAATGGCTTGCGTCAGCGCGACCCACCCATCCCAGTCATCCTCACTCATCCCGTCTTCGATGGAGATGATGGGATAGTCCGTCACCAGCGCCTTGAGATAGTCGGCATTTTCTTCGGGTGAAAGCGACAGCCCCTCGCCTGAAATCTCGTATTTGCCGTTCTTGAAATACTCCGTCGCGGCGCAATCGAGCGCCAGATAGATGTCTTCTCCGGGCTTGTACCCCGCCTTTTCAATCGACTTCAGAATGAAATCGAGTGCAGCGCGCGTAGAACTGATATCGGGCGCAAAGCCACCCTCATCGCCGATACCCGTGGAAAGGCCTGCATCCGAGAGTTCCTTTTTTAGCGTATGAAACACCTCCGCGCCCATGCGAACGCCGTCGCGGATGTTGTCCGCACTGACCGGCATGATCATGAATTCCTGAATGTCGATGGGGTTGTCGGCATGCTCGCCGCCATTGATGATATTCATCATGGGCACGGGCAGCATCCGCGCCGATGTGCCCCCGACATAGCGAAACAGCGGCTGCGTGGTGAAATCGGCGGCGGCCTTCGCCACAGCCAGCGACACTCCAAGGATCGCGTTGGCCCCCAGCCGCCCTTTGTTGGGCGTGCCGTCCAGTTCAATCATCGCCTCGTCAACAGCCACCTGTTCAGTCGCATCCATACCCGCCAGCGCCTCGGCAATCTCACCGTTGACGAACGCACAGGCCTCCAGAACACCCTTGCCCAGATAGCGCGCCTTGTCCCCGTCGCGCTTTTCCACCGCCTCATGGGCCCCGGTCGACGCCCCGGATGGCACGGCAGCACGGCCCATATTGCCATCTTCCAGCACCACATCCACCTCCACCGTGGGGTTGCCCCGGCTGTCGAGGATTTCACGGGCGTGGATGTCGATGATCAGGCTCATGGGAAGTCTCCGTTCTAGTTGCCTGTTGCTTAACAAGTTTCAAGACGGATGCAAGGCGTTATGTTAGCGCTATCACGATCCTCGCCTATTTCCGCATTTGCCCTTTCGGTTTGCGACGCCGCTGAGGCCGAGCCTTGGCCGGTTTATCCTCTTTGGGCGCATCAAGCCCTACCTGATCGCGCAGGATCCGCGGTCGCACTTCCTCTACCTGCCCCGGCTTCAACTGGCCCAGCCGAAACGGGCCGTAAGACACCCGAATGAGCCGGTTGACCATCAATCCCACGGCTTCCATCGCGCGCCGCACTTCGCGGTTACGACCCTCGCGCAGCGCCACCGTGACCCAGGCATTGGCTCCGGTCTGGCGATCAATCGTCACGGTCATCGGCTGAAACCGCTCCCCTTCGATGGTCAAACCTTTGCGCAGCGGCTCCAATGTCGCCTCCTCCGGGCGCCCCTTTACCCGCACCCGGTAACGCCTGAGCCACCCGGTGGAAGGCAACTCCAGCTTGCGCTTCACGCCCCCGTCATTGGTCATCAGTAAAAGACCTTCGGAATTGAGATCAAGCCGCCCAACGGTCATCACCCTCGGCATGTCCTCTGGCAGATCATCAAACACGGTCGGCCTGCCCTGTTCATCTTTCGCGGTCGTCACCAAACCCGTGGGCTTGTGATAAAGCCACAGCCGCGGCGGCTCCGGCGCGCTGAGCGGCACACCGTCCACTTCGATCTTGTCGACGGGCAGAACATTGAGCGCTGCCCGCTCAACCGGCTGACCGTTGAGCGTCACGCGGCCCGCTTCAATCAGCCGCTCGGCCTCCCTGCGGCTGGCCCGGCCGGCGCGGGCAATGACTTTGGCGATGCGGTCGCCTTTGGGGTCCTCTTGGCTCATGACGCGCGGCTTAACCCAAAAGCATCGCTTGCGAAAGACGCAGCAACGGGGCATGCCAGCGCAATGGTGTTTCGATCGTTCATGGAGGCCGCGCTGGAACAGGCGCGCATGGCTGCAGAGCGCGGCGAAGTGCCCGTGGGCGCGGTTATCGTGAACCCATCGGGTGAAATCATCGCGCGCGCAGGCAACATGACGCGGGCGGACAAGGACCCTTCGGCGCATGCCGAGATTGCCGCCATCCGCGCAGCCTGCACGGCCATGGGTCAGGAGCGCCTCACAGGCCATGACCTCTATGTGACACTGGAACCCTGCCCTATGTGCGCCGGAGCCATATCAGCCGCACGCATCAACCGGCTCTATTTCGGCGCGTCGGACCCTAAATCGGGCGGCGTCCTGCACGGCGCGCGCGTCTTCGATCACCCGCAATGCCATCACGCGCCAGAGGTTTATGACGGGATCGCAGGTGACGCTTGCGAGGCCCTGTTGAAGTCATTCTTTGCCGAGCGGCGGCACCAGAATTAATACCTCCGGCGGGCGTAGGGGGCGGCGCGCCATTTAAATCTCGATGGCGACCATGACGTCAGGCTCGATCACATCCACCCCGGGCAAGGCCGCCGCCAAGGCATCGGCGGATTGTTCAAGAATCGGGAAAGTCTTGTAGTGGCACGGGATCACCGTCTTGAAATCAAAGAAGGTTTTTGCTGCGTAAGCTGCGCGTCTCATGTCCATGGTGAAATGACCACCCGCACAGAGAATGCCGATATCTGGGCCGTGCAGATCGTTGAAGATCTTCATATCCGCCATCACATCCGTGTCCCCACTGGCATATATCACATGGCCCTCCCCTGAGATCATGAAACCGCATTCAGTGCCGGGCACGTTTGGACCTGTCTCCGTGCCGAAGCTGGTGGAATGCACCGCATGCACCATGGTGACAGAAACACCGTCCAAATCCACCGTGCCGCCCTTGTTGAAGCCGACCGTCGCGATGCCTTCTTGTGCCTCCCAATGAGACATCAGATCGTACTGCCCCACCACCGGCACCTCCAGTTTACGGGCCAGATCCAGTGTATCCGCCACATGATCGAAATGCGCATGCGTAAGCAGAATATGCGTGGCCCCGGCCACGGCCGCCTCATGGGCAACCTCCGGCAACATGGGATTGCCCGTGAGCCAAGGATCAAGCAACAACACCTGCCCGCCAATCTCAATCCTGAAAGAGCCGTGCCCGAGCCAAGTGATTTTCATGATTTCCTCCCTATCTGTCATGCCAAGACTATCACCCTATGCGAGGGAGGCCACCGTGGAGTGGACGCGCCAGATTGATATCTATTGCGAACGGCTCGACCCAAGCTACTGGGCCGAACCGATCAACGCGCTTTCGAATGCGGCCTTTCTGTTTGCCGCTGGGGCCATGGCTTACAGGCTACGCGACGATCAAATGCCCGTCGCGTGGGGTCTCGTGTTTATTCTGGCGGGCATCGGCGTGGGCAGCTTTCTCTTCCACACACACGCCCAAAGCTGGTCGGCGCTGGCTGATGTGGGCGCGATCGCTTTGTTCATCCTGCTCTATCTTTTTGCCGCAAGTCGCGACTATCTAGGCCTTTCCGCGCTTTGGGCGGCAGTCTCTGTGCTGGCCTTCTTCCCCTATGCCGCGCTCATGACGCCGGTGATGGCCTATGTGCCCGTCCTGGGCGTGTCTTCCTCCTATCTGCCGGTGGCGCTGCTTATCGCGATATACGGCGTGATCGTGTTGCGAACGCACCCCGCAACGGCGCGTGGACTGCTGATTGGCGCGGGCGTCCTCATGGTCTCCATCACCTTTCGGTCTCTCGATGAGCCGCTCTGCGCGCAAATCCCGATCGGCACGCATTTTGCCTGGCACATCCTGAATGCGATCATGCTGGGCTGGATGATTGAGGTTTACCGGCGCCATGTGCTTGCGCGACAGCCCGCGCGGGGCTAAACGACCGCCATATTCAGGAGACACCCATGTCCATCGACACCCAAACCGCCGCCCGTGTCGCCAAGTTGGCGCGCATCGAAGTGGATGAGGCCGACCTGCCCGTTCTGGCCCAAGAATTCAACACCATCCTGGGCTTCATCGAACAGCTGGGCGAAGTGGATATCGAAGGCGTGGAACCGATGACATCCGTGACACCCATGCGCCTAAAGCGCCGCGAGGATGTGGTCACCGATGGCGACCAGCAGCCACGCGTGCTGAAAAATGCCCCCGACGCGCGTGAAGGCTTCTTTGCCGTGCCCAAAGTGGTGGAGTGAGCGATGTCTGACCTCAACACCCTTACAATCTCTGACGCCCGCGACAAGCTTCGCGCGGGTGACATCAACGCCACGGACCTGACGGAAGCTTGTATCAGCGCCATTGAGGCCGCAGGTGAACTCAACGCTTTCGTCCATCACACGCCGGATATGGCGCGTGAGCAGGCAAAGGCCGCGGACGCGCGCATCAGTGCGGGGGATGCACCGGCTATGTGCGGCATTCCTTTGGGAATAAAAGACCTTTTCTGCACCAAAGGGGTACCCAGCCAAGCTGCCAGCGCGATCCTGAACGGGTTCAAACCGGAATACGAATCCACCGTCAGCCAGAACCTTTTTGATTCAGGCGCGGTCATGTTGGGCAAGCTCAATATGGATGAGTTCGCCATGGGGTCCTCCAATGAGACCTCCACCTATGGCAATACTGTGAACCCATGGCGGCGCGGCAATGACGACACAGCGCTGACACCCGGCGGGTCTTCCGGCGGGTCGGCCAGTGCTGTGGCGGCAGACCTCTGTCTTGCTGCAACCGGCACCGACACTGGCGGGTCCATCCGGCAACCGGCGGCCTTCACTGGCATCACCGGTATCAAACCCACCTACGGGCGCTGCTCCCGCTGGGGGATCGTGGCCTTTGCCTCATCGCTCGATCAGGCTGGGCCCATGACCAAATCGGTGCGAGATGCCGCGATCATGCTGCAAGCCATGTGTGGACATGACCCCAAAGACAGCACGTCGGCCGATCTGGCTGTCCCTGATTTCGAGGCCATGCTGACAGGCGATATCAAAGGCAAAGTGATTGGTATTCCAAAGGAATACCGCATGGACGGCATGCCTGATGAGATTGAAGCGCTTTGGCAAAAGGGCACAGACATGCTGCGCGATGCAGGCGCAGAGATCCGCGATATCTCTCTCAAACACACCAAATATGCGCTGCCGGCTTACTACGTGATTGCACCCGCTGAGGCGTCTTCGAACCTCGCGCGCTATGACGGTGTCCGCTACGGCCACCGCGCCGGGCTCGCACAGGGCGACGGCATCACCGAGATGTATGAAAAGACGCGCGCCGAAGGGTTTGGTCCGGAGGTGAAGCGCCGCGTGATGATCGGCACATATGTGCTGTCGGCCGGGTTCTACGACGCCTATTACAACCGCGCCCGAAAGGTCCGCGCGTTGATCAAGAAGGATTTCGACGACGTGTTCGCGGCCGGCGTGGATGCCATCCTGACGCCTGCCACGCCATCGGCTGCGTTTGGTTTGGGGGAAATGACGGATGCCGATCCTGTCGCCATGTATCTCAACGACGTGTTCACCGTCACCGTCAACCTTGCAGGCCTGCCGGGCATTTCTGTGCCTGCGGGTCTCGATGCGAAGGGGCTGCCGCTGGGGTTACAACTGATTGGCCGTCCGTGGGAGGAGGGTGACCTGCTGAACACCGCCTACGCGTTGGAAAAGGCAGCTGGTTTTCTGGCCAAACCCTCCAAATGGTGGTAATCTGCACCTAATTATAAGCGGCAAAGAAGCAGACAGAGTAGCAGTTCATGCGATTTATCGTTTTTCCAGCGGCCCTCCTGGCCCTCTCGGCGTGTTCGCCAAGCGTTCCTGACAGTGCGGCAGGCGTGGGCTTTGGCGATTACAACCAATATCAGGCGCAGCAAAGCGCGCGTGCACGCGCGGCGCAAACCAGTGCCGTATCACCGCTGCCCCCGGCCGGTGCGGTCTCCGGCGAAACGGTGCAATCGGGCGCCGTCGGCACGCCGCTGACAGCCATCAACGAACAACAAACCATTGCGCAGGAAACAACCGCCACCCTTGCAGCAACGCGCGCCAATTCCGGCGTCGCCCCGGTCGAGGCCAGCCCGTCAAATCCCAGCCCGCAGACGGTGGAGACGGCGACGGGGATTTCCATTGAAAACGATTTCAACGCGGTGGACAACGCGCGCTCCATCGAAAGCGATGCCGCGCTGATCGAACGCAACCGCGCGCAATATCAGGTGATTCAACCCACCGCAGTGCCCGACCGCGTGACAGACACGCGCCCCAATATCGTGGCCTATGCCCTGTCCACCAGCCACCCGGTGGGCACCCAGATCTACAACCGCGTGGGCATCAACAAGCAAGCCCGGTTTGAACGCAATTGCGCAGAACTGGGATCGCCTGACCGGGCGCAAATGGATTTTCTGGCAAATGGTGGGCCCGCACGGGACCGCAAAGGCCTTGATCCCGATGGCGATGGATACGCCTGCAGCTGGAACCCGGCGCCCTTCCGCAACGCCACAAACGGCTGAGACATGAACAATATCCGCTGGCACGCCTCGCCCAATTTCGGGGCGCGCCGGGACAGGTTGCGGCCCACGCTGGTGGTGATCCATTACACGGCAATGAAGAGCTGTGAAGCCGCGTTAGAACGGCTGTGTGATCCGGAGGCAGAGGTGTCTTCGCACTATCTCATCTCGGAAAAAGGCGATATTCTTCAATTGGTTGAAGAAGACAAGCGCGCCTGGCACGCGGGCAGAGGCGAATGGTTGGGTCAGGATGATATAAATTCCCGCTCCATCGGTATCGAGCTGGACAACACCGGCCGCGCGCCCTTTTCCGAACCTCTCATGGCGGCGCTGGAGACACTTTTGCCCGGCATTCTGGAACGCTGGAACATCCCGCCCGAGGGCGTGATCGGCCATTCCGACATGGCCCCTGGCCGCAAATTCGATCCCGGCCCGCGCTTTGATTGGTTGAGGCTGGAAAAACAAGGTCTGGCCGCGCGGAGGCAAAGCGCATAAACACAACAGCGCGCGGAGGACTGGATGGCCGCGGGCAACTGCTCGAGGAAAGTCCGGACTCCACAAGGCAACGGTGCCGGGTAACCCCCGGCCGGGGCAACCCGAGGGAAAGCGCCACAGAAATGAAACCGCTTGCGCAACCCGCTTCGCGGATCACGTGAGCAAGGGTGAAACGGTGGGGTAAGAGCCCACCGCGGGACGGGCAACCGGACCGGCATGGCAAGCCCCACCGGGAGCAATGCCGAATAGGAACCGCATATGGGCCGGCCTTGGCCTCGTGGTTCGGGTTGGCAGCTTGAGGCGCGCGGGCAACCACGCGTCCAGAGGAATGGTCATCCAAGGGGGGCGACCCCCGGGACAGAATCCGGCTTACAGGTTCTCCGCGCTTGATTTTCCTGGGTAACAACCGCACGTTCCTGCGATGGATACACTGGCCAAAACCCGCGACATGCTGGGCGATCTGATCGCCTTTCCCACCGTATCATCAGACAGCAATCTCGACATCATCGCCTATCTGGCGCAGCGGCTAGAGGAGGCGGGCGCAAGGATTGAGATTTTACCCGATGAAACCGGCGAAAAGGCCAATCTTTTCGGCACTTTGGGCCCCGACACGGATGGTGGCATCGTACTGTCGGGTCACACCGATGTTGTGCCCGTGACAGATCAGGTTTGGGCCAGCGACCCTTTCACGATGGAAGAACGCGACGCGCGCCTCTACGGGCGCGGATCCTGCGACATGAAGGGCTTCGTCGCCGCCTGCACCGTGCTCGCTCCCTATTTTGCAAGCCGCGTGAAAGACCAGCCCGTCCATTTTGCCTACACCTATGACGAAGAAACAGGTTGCTTCGGCGCAGAAGCTCTGGTGGGACGCCTGGCAAATTTGGGCGTCGCCCCGTCGCTTGCCATCGTGGGCGAGCCCACATCCATGCGCGTGATCGACGGGCACAAGGGCTGTTATGAATACACCACCCATTTCTCTGGTCTGGCGGGGCATGGTTCCGCCCCCGATCTTGGCGTCAACGCGGTGGAATTTGCCTCTCAATTCGTGGGCAAAATCATCTCACTGAAGGCAGAACTGTACGATCGCACCCCCGCTGATTCGGAATTTCAACCGCCCTATACGACGCTCAACACCGGGTCACTCATTGGCGGCGTGGCCCATAACGTGATCCCTGATCGCGCCACGGTAGAGTGGGATATGCGGCCCGTGCAACCGTCAGATGCGGCGTATGTAAAAGACGCGCTGAAACGGCTCTGCGAGGACGAATTGCTGCCCGCCATGCGCGCCATTGATCCCGCGGCCGCCATCACCACCGAAGTGCTGGCGGAAGTCGAAGGATTGATGCCGATGCCGCACAACGCCGCCCGCGATCTGGTCATGGATCTGACGGGCGCCAATGGCACGGATCTGGTGGCGTTTGGAACCGAAGCGGGGCTCTTCCAACAGGCGGGCATGGCGGTGGCGATCTGCGGCCCGGGGTCTATCGAACAGGCGCACAAGGCCGATGAATATCTGGAGATCGAACAACTCTCTGCCTGCCTTGGCATGCTGGAACGGCTAGGTGAGAGGCTTTAACGCCTTGAAAATGTGAGGTAATGCGGCACGCGACCCTCGCGCAGGGCTTTGGCCTCATAGCGCGTGCGTGTCCAATCGGGCCATGCTTCCCGCCAATCGGCCGGGCGATTGGCGTGCCAATAAAACCCGTGTTTCGGCACTTCCTGCAGGGCTTGCCGGACATAATCAGGGATGTCCGTGGCCACGCGAAACGCCGCGCCCGGTTTCATGACCCGTGCCAAAGGCTCTAGATAATCGGTGGTAACGAAGCGCCGCCGATGATGGCGTTTCTTTGGCCAGGGATCGGGGTAGAGCAGAAAAACCTTGCTGATGGATGCCTGTGGCAGCACATCAAAGAGATCGCGCACATCGCCGGGATGAATGCGGATAGTGTCGCAGCCCGCCTCCCGGATTTTACCAAGAAGCATGGCCACACCGTTGATATAGGGCTCACACCCGATGATGCCGATATCTGGCGCGAGGGTTGCCTGATGCACCATGTGCTCGCCCCCGCCAAAACCGATCTCCAACCAGACCTCACGTCCCGGAAAAACCGCTTTAAGATCCAGCGGTATGCGGTCGGGGTTTGCCTCCCAATCAACCGATCCGGGGGACAGGCCCGCCAAGTCCTGATCCAGGTAGACCTCTTGCGATTTCCGCAGGCTCTTACCCTTGGTGCGGCCATAAAAATTGCGCCACGGTGCGCCAGACGGGTGGGATTTCTTCGTCATGACAACCACCAAAATGCGATACAAAAGCCAAAGTTATCCACAGAACTTAAAGGTTTCTGTTGACAACCCAATCCTAGACCGACTTTTTCAATGCATCCACAAGGTCGGTTTTTTCCCATGAAAACCCGCCATCTGTTTCCGGATCACGCCCGAAATGACCGTAGGCCGCCGTGCGCTGATAAATCGGTTTGTTGAGCGCCAGATGCTCCCGAATTCCGCGCGGTGTCAGATCCATGGACACGGCCACGGCCTTTTCGATCGCATCCGGCGACACCTCACCGGTGCCATGCGTGTCGGCGTAAATCGACAGGGGCTTGGCCACGCCGATGGCGTAGGATAGCTGAATGGTGCAGCGTTCCGCCATGCCTGCGGCGACCACATTCTTGGCCAGATAGCGCGCGGCATATGCGGCAGAGCGGTCCACCTTGGTCGGATCCTTGCCCGAGAATGCACCGCCGCCGTGGGGGGCCGCACCGCCATAGGTGTCCACGATGATCTTGCGGCCCGTCAGACCCGCATCCCCATCCGGGCCACCAATCACGAATTTGCCAGTCGGGTTCACATGCCATTCTGTTGCATCCGACAGCCAGCCATCCGGCAGTTCCTCGACGATGTACGGCTCAACGATTTCCCGAATGTCATCGCTGGTCAGCGCTGCATCCAGATGCTGGGTCGACAAAACGATAGAAGACACACCCATCGGCACGCCGTTTTCATACATGACCGACAGCTGCGATTTCGCATCCGGCCCCAGCGCCGGTTCCGCGCCGGATTTGCGCGCCTCGGCCAGACGCCGCAGGATCGCATGAGAATACTGTATCGGCGCAGGCATCAGCGCGTCGGTTTCCGTTGTGGCATAGCCAAACATGATGCCCTGATCGCCTGCCCCTTCGTCACGATTGTCTTGCCCCGTCACACCTTGTGCAATATGGGCGGATTGTTCGTGCAACAGGTTGGTCACCTCACAGGTTTCCCAGTGAAATTTGTCCTGCTCGTACCCGATATCCTTGATGCAAGCACGCGCGATGTCGTCGATGCGGCCCATGTAATCGCGCAGCTTGTCCTGATCCGTCAGTCCTACCTCCCCGCCGATCACGACGCGATTCGTTGTGGCAAAGGTTTCACACGCGACACGGGCCAGCGGATCTTCGGCCAGGAAGGCATCAAGCACAGCATCGGAAATGCGATCACAGACCTTATCGGGGTGCCCCTCTGACACAGACTCAGAGGTGAAAGTGTAGTTCTGACGAGACATGGGAGTTGCTCCAGTAAAGAAAATCCGCCACGTCAGGAAGCCGTTGTGGCGGTCACGCGTGCTTAGGCGGACCTGTGATTGGCGTCAATCCTTAACTGCCGGATTTGCGGGCGCGCAGGGCGTAAAGTGTCAAGATGACAAGGAACAGTGCCGCAATCGGCAGATCCCCCAAACGGGCATAAATTGTGATCGGACGCGCGGGCGGCAGCGGTGCGTCGATCCATCCGGCCTCACCCAATCCCAACTGATGCGTCACCTGCCCTGTGGCGTCGATCATCGCCGTAACACCAGTGTTCGCGACGCGGATCATGGGTAAGCCCTGTTCCGCGCTTCTCAGGCGCGCCTGGTCGAGGTGCTGATAGGGGCCGGAGAATTCCCCAAACCACGCATCATTGGTGATGAGCAGCAGGAAGTCAGGCCGCGTATCATACCTGACATCGCGGGGAAAAACGCCTTCGTAGCAGATCAGTGGAAGCGCGCGCCCCAGCGGGCCGAAATCCAATATCTGCGGCCCCGGCCCCGCAGCGTACCCACCGCCTGTGGTGTCGGCGAGACCGAAAATTCCAAACTTTGCAAGCGTCTCGCCGAAGGGGACAAATTCGCCAAACGGCACAAGGTGATGCTTGTCATAGACGGCATCCACTTCACCTTCGCCGTCCAACCGTATGAGAGAATTGTAGAAATCGTCCCCGTCAAAGCGCTGCAAACCGGCCACGACGGGCGTACCAGCGGCGGCCTCTGTCATCGCGTCAAACCAGGGCTCCGCGCGGGACAAAAGCGTCGGCACAGAGGTTTCGGGCCAGACGATCAGATCAGCGCTCACTGCACCATCGCCTGCTGTGAAATCAAGTTTGCGTTGGAAATTGCCGGGGATCTTGTCGGGATCCCAACGCTCTTGCTGTGGCTCGGACGGGTGGACAAGCCGGATCATGGGGGCCGCATCCGTTGGCGGAAATTCAGGGGTGGCGAGGATGCCCGCAACAAACAGAGCGACCGGAATGGACAGGATCGCGCAACCTCTGCGCCAGTGTCGCTCCACCATAAACGTCACCCCGACAGCCGCCAGCGCGACCAGCGCCGTCAGCCCCAATGAGCCGGCAATCGAAGACCAGTGCAACACGGGTGTGTCAATCCAAACATGCCCTATCTGAGCCCAGGGAAACCCGGTAAAGAAATACCCCCGGGCGAATTCGGTCACGACGAATGCTGCAATAAATCCAAGAGCTTGCCCGCGCGCATGGTGTGTGATCCACCCCATGACAGCCCAGTAAAATCCAAAGTAAAGGCAAGCGGCCGACAGCGCGATTGGGGCAAGCCAGCCATGGCGCGCGACGTCCACCAGAAACGGCTCTACCAGCCACATCAGGCTGACCGCGAAATACCCTGCCCCGGCGGCCCAGGCCAAGCCCAGCGCATGTTTGCCGCTGCGGGTTTTTCGCAAGATCGCAAACAGCCAGCCCAGCGCCAAAACGGTGAGAGGCCACAAACCAAAGGGCGCCAGACCCAGTGCCGCCACGCCCCCGATGGTGGCGCAGATCACTGCCTGCAGCCAGCCACGTTGGGCGAGAGCCCGGTCCAGCCCCGCTTGCAGCACGCCTTAGGTGTCCTTTTGGGCCGCTTGACCGGGCAACCGCACGCGCAGCCGCTTGATCCTGCGGGGGTCGGCGTCAATCACCTCAAACACCGTGCCGCCCGGATGTTCCACCATTTCGCCGCGCACGGGCACCCGGCCCAAAAGCATGAAGAGAAGCCCACCCAGCGTGTCGATTTCCTCTTCATCAATCTCGTCTTCCGAGGTGAGAGACATGCCGATCTCTGCCTCAAATTCTTTAAGCGGTGTTTTAGCTAATGCGACGTAGGCACCGGACTTTTCCACAAAAAACGATGTGTCACCATCAATATCGTGCTCATCCGCAATTTCGCCCACAACCTGTTCGATCAGGTCTTCAATAGTCACTAGACCGTCCACACCGCCATATTCATCAATCACCAGCGCCATATGGCGCCGTTCATTCTGCATTTTTTGAAGCAGCACCCCAATGGGCATCGAGGCAGGCACATAGACCAAAGGCCGCAACAATTTTTTCAACGAAAACCGACCGCCATTGCCGTTGAATCCGTGCTTTAGCGCGAAATCTTTGAGATGGGCAAACCCCATCGGCGTATCCAGCGTCCCATCGAACACTGGCAGTCGCGTCAGGCCGCTTTCCCGAAAGGTCGTCACCAATTCATCCTTGGTGCTTTCAATCGCAACGGCAACAATGTCGGATCGCGGGATAGCCACGTCCTCCACCGTTAGCGTGCGCAAGTTGACCATGCCAACGGCCGGAGGGTCAGGCGCAAAATCTGCGGTGTCCTGCGAGGGTATTTCATTGAGCGTGAGTGCGCCGATCATTTTTCGGAAAAACCCGGGGGGGTCTGTCCGTGATGTTTCAGCATCGTCTTGACCTGATATGTCCTGACTATCCGCCTGCGCGCTCCGCGCTGCGGTAGAAGATCCGTCTGTACTGTCGCCCATTGTCCTCATCCAAAAAGCAGGGAAACCTTAGTATGGGTTAGGAATGCCCAGTTTGCCAAGTATTTCTATTTCAATGCCTTCCATCAAAGTTGCATCTTCATCACGGATGTGATCGTAGCCCAGAAGATGCAGAGTGCCGTGAACCATCAAATGCGTGGCATGTTGAGCGAGTGGCATATCGGCGGCCTGCGCTTCGGCCAGACATGTGTCATAGGAAATTGCGATGTCGCCAAGCTCTTGGTCCTGCGGAGGCACGGGCGGTCCACCGGCGTCTTTCGCGCCGCGTTCTTCAGAGGGCCATGCGAGAACATTCGTTGGTCCCGGCTTTTCACGAAACCCCTCGTTCAACTCGGAAATCCGCGCGTCATCGCAGGCGAGCACGCTGATCTGCCACGCCCCAGGCTCCAGCAAATGCGCGATCACGGCCTTTGCAGCGGCCTCGGCCAGCGTTTTGAACCCGGCATCGGCCCAACGCTGATCTTCGAATGAAATTTCGGTGATCATCTCTCACCCGTCGGCGTCGTAGGCCTCGATGATGGCCGCGACGAGCGGGTGGCGCACCACATCCTTGGCCGTGAAATAGTTGAATGATATCTTTGGGATAGATGTCAGCAACCGTTCAGCATCATGCAGCCCGCTGGTCACTCCGCGCGGCAGATCGACCTGGCTACGGTCGCCCGTGATGACCATGCGGCTGCCCTCTCCCAGACGGGTCAGAAACATCTTCATCTGCATCGAGGTGGCGTTTTGCGCCTCATCCAGAACGACGAAAGCATTGGACAATGTCCGCCCCCGCATAAAGGCCAGAGGCGCGATTTCAATCCGCTTTTCCTCAATGAGTTTCGCCACTTGTTTCGACGGCAAAAAATCATTCAACGCGTCGTAAAGCGGCTGCATATAGGGATCGACCTTGTCCTTCATGTCACCGGGCAGATAGCCCAGCTTTTCCCCCGCCTCCACCGCCGGACGGGACAGGATGATGCGGTCGACCTTGCCTTCGATGAACATCGACACCCCCGCCGCCACGGCGAGATAGGTCTTGCCCGTCCCGGCCGGGCCGATGCCGAAGGCCAATTCATGGTTGAAGAGCGACAGCACATAGGCTTTCTGCGCGTCGGTCCTCGGTTCGACCAATTTCTTGCGTGTCTTGATCTCAACCGATCCGCCGCGGAACATTTCCAACTGATCACCCGCGAAACTTTCGTCAACAGGTTCCGCCGCACCCATGCGCAATTCCCGGTCGACATCCGCCGCTTCAACGCTGCGTCCGGCCTCGAGCCGCCCATAAAGCGATGTAAGCACCGTGGAGGTGGCCACCGCGCTGTCCTTTTCACCGATGATCGCCAACTGATTCCCCCGACGCATGATCTGCACACCCAGCTGGCGCTCAATCTCAGCCAGGTTACGATCATGTTCCCCGCACAGGTCGATCAGCAGAAAATTGTCAGGAAATTCAAGGATCTCTTCGTGCAAAACGCCCGGATCCTCAGTCGGCGGCAAGGCTTCTATGGCCAAAAACATCTCCTGATCTCGCGTGTCCCTTGACGTAGCCTGCCAACTGGGCGGGACAACTGCAAGACCTGCACGACAATCATCGTTACCCATAACAAAATGCCGCGGAGGTCACCCACCGCGGCATTTTTATGATCAAAATCGGATCAGATCGGGTCAGCGACGGCCGAACCCGACTTGAACGCGCCTGTTGCCGTGTTGGGCGGGGCCGTGCCGGAACAGACAGGCTTCCCATACGGATCGAGCCGCTGAGACAGGTAGCCTTCGGCACCGTCATCTATGATCCAGTGGTCGCAGCCATTGGGATCGACCCAGATACCGGCCTGAAGCTGGCTTAGATGTTTGCTGTCGATGCCACGATCCACAGTTTTGTCGATCTTGGTGCCACAGGCCGACACGGCAACGCCCGCCGCCAGCACCATGGTGAGTTTCAATGCTTTCATGATGTCCCCCTAGCGGATGCAGATGATTTCAACGCGACGGTTTTTCTGCATGCCTGCAGCCGTTGCATTGGAGGCCTTGGGCAGGCGTTCGCCATAGCCCCGCACATCGGCGATCCGGGCACCAGATTTCGACGCAATGGATGCGACGGCCGTGGCGCGGCGGAAGGACAGATCAAGATTGTATTGATCCGAGGCGCGACTGTCCGTGTGGCCGGTGATGATGTAGGATGTGGCCCCCGCCTGCTGGAAGAAGCTGGCCAAGTGGTGTTTGCCAGCGGCCGAAATGCGCGCGCTGTCTGTTGCAAAAAGCTGATCTGAATTCATCACGCCACAGACATTGCCGCGACGGCAGACCGGGATACCCTGACGGTTAACATGGGGGGTCATGTACCCTTCCCAACCATCATCCATCACCCAATGTTCGCACCCGTCCGGGTCAACCCAAACGGTCGGTGTGTAGTTTTCGCCGATGACAGTCCGTTGCGTTTGCGCAGCAGCGTCAGTGGCGAATAGAGCGGTCCCCATGGCGGCGGCAGCAATACCACCAAGGACACCGCGAAATGACTTCGCAAGATAATCGTGCACAGCCCCTATCCTTTTTTTGATCCCCAACATCGCAGGGAGGAACCGGGCAGATACCTCGTCAGCGATGCAATTTATCCTTTGAGTGTAACAAGTTTCGATGCGTTGTGAAGGCCCAATAGGATGTGCTTGAGCCCTTAAAAACAACAACCAGAGGGCAATCTGAGTGGAAATTTTATCCACAGTTGCAGTGAATTTCCGTCCACAGGCGAATCCCCCACTGCAAAAGGGACAGTGCCGAATCAGGCCACTTTGATGCGTCCCGCCAGCGAATTGGCCGCGCTTTCAGTGATCTCCACCTGGGCGATATCGCCCTTTTCGACGGGCGCATCTGCCACGTGAACGGCATGCAGGTAATCGGACTTTCCAACCATCTGCCCGTCAAACCGACCCGGCTTTTCGAAAAGCACGTTGACGGTGCGGCCCACCATACTGTCCTGAATTTCCCGCTGCTGGCGGGTGATCAGACCTTGCAAGCGCTGCAGGCGGTCCGATTTGACATCCTCATCCACTTGATCGCGCTCTGCTGCGGGCGTGCCGGGGCGTGTGGAATATTTGAAGGAATAGGCGTAGCCGTAGCGCACCTCCTCCACCAGATCCATGGTGGCTTGAAAATCCTCTTCCGTCTCTTCCGGAAAGCCAACGATGAAGTCGCCCGACATCAGAATGTCAGGCCGCGCATCCCGGATGCGTTCAATGAGGCGCAGATAACTTTCGGCAGTGTGTTTTCGGTTCATACGCTTAAGGATGTGATCACTGCCCGATTGCACGGGCAGATGCAGATATGGCATCAGCTTGTCGCAGGTCCCGTGCGCCTCTATCAGGTCATCGGACATGTCATTAGGGTGGGACGTGGTGAACCGGATGCGCTCCAACCCATCGATGTCATTCAGCCCCCAGATGAGCTGGGCCAGCGACCAGGCATTCCCACCCGGCCCGGCGCCATGATAGGCATTCACGTTCTGGCCCAGCAATGTGACCTCACGCACGCCGCGCTCCACCAGATCGCGCGCCTCTTCCAGAATGCGCAACGCAGGCCGGCTCACCTCAGCGCCCCGGGTGTAGGGCACAACGCAGAAGGCACAGAATTTATCGCAGCCTTCCTGTACCGTCAGAAAGGCCGCCGGCGCGCGCTTGGCCTTGGGGCGCTTTTTCAGCTCTGCAAACTTGTCCTCAATGGGGAATTCGGTGTCGAGCGCCCGTTCCCCTGCCCGCGCTTTTGCCTCCAGCGCAGGAAGGTTGTGATAGCTCTGCGGGCCCACCACCAGGTCCACCAGCGGTTGACGGCGCATGATCTCTTCCCCTTCGGCCTGGGCCACACAGCCCGCCACGCCGATTTTGAGATCGGGTTTTTCATCCTTCAGCTTCCGAAAGCGCCCGAGTTCAGAATAGACTTTCTCCGCCGCCTTTTCGCGAATGTGACACGTGTTCAGCAGGATCATATCCGCGTCGTCGGGGCTT